>NZ_JBSGZO010000302.1:0-10759 GCF_053611045.1 Streptomyces sp. NPDC054841
GTCCAGCTCCTGGTACGTCACCGTCCGGTCGCCGTCGACGACGGCGACCGCGTCCGGGGTACGGAACGCCTGCTCGGCGAAGCGTTCCGGCAGCAGTTCGGCGTTCACGTGTGCTCCTGTCGAAGACCTGGGCGTGGGTGGTGGGGAGGGGCGGTTCAGGCCGCGGCGTTCTCGTCCATGCGCCGGCGCAGGCTCAGCGGGCGCATGTCGGTCCACACCTCGGCGATCCGGCTGAGGCACTGCTCACGCGTGCCCTCGGTGCCCTCCGCGCGCCAGCCGGCGGGGAGGTCGCGCCCGGCGGCCCAGATCGAGTACTGCTCCTCGTCGTTGAGCACCACGCGGTAGATGCGGTCGTCGTTCTGTTCGGCGGTCATGCCGGCTCCTCGGTCGGTAGGGCTGTGCGGAAGGGGTGTGCGGAAGGGGTTCAGACGGGGGAAGGGGTTCAGGCGGGGGAAGGGGTTCAGGCGGGGGAAGGGGTTCAGGCGGGGGAAGGGGTTCAGGCGGGGGAAGGGGTTCAGGCGGGGGAAGGGGTTCAGGCGGGCAGGAAGTCGTCGACGCGGATCCCGAGGCCCTGTCGCCCCGCCTCCTCGCGGACGTACTCGGCGAGCGCCATGTCGAGCACGCCGAGGCCGAACGGGGAGTAGACGACGGGCCGTCCGGAGGCGCGGTCGAGGGTCGCGGTGCCGCGCAGCAGGGCGCCGATGGACGCGGCCACGAAGTCCCGGTTGCCGGTGCGCTGCTGGGCCAGGTCCAGTGAGGTCCGCTCGCGGCACACGTGATCGGCGTCGTCGACGACGTTGACCGCGCCGAGGACGGCTTCGGGGGTCAGATCCCGCAGGGAGATGTGGAGCACGGTGGTGTCGGGCCCGCAGTCGGTGAGGTCCATGTGCGGGGTGGCCGCGGTGGTGGCCAGCGAGACCAGCCGGTGCGCGCCGAGCGCGGCGGCGGGGCTGTCGACCGGGTAGGCCTTCACCCCGGGTGCCGCCTGTGCGCACTGCCCGGCGAAGGCCTCGGCCCGGGCCGGGTCGGTGTCGTACAGCGCGGCCTCGCGCAGTCCGGGCAGGGCCACGGCGAGGAAGCGCAGGATCTCCAGGTTGATCACGCCGCAGCCGATCAGCAGGACGGAGTGCGGCGGGTTGCCGCGGGTGAGCTCGCGGGCGGCGAGCGCCGCGCTCGCGGCGGTCCGCTTCGCGGAGATCACCGCACCTTCGACGAACGCCACCGGGCGCCCGTTGTCGAGCGAGTTGAGGACGATCGCCGCGCTCGCGCGCTCGGTGCCGGCCGCGACGTTGCCGGGGAAGGAGGCGATCCACTTCATCCCCGCGACCGGCCGCTCCCCGCCGCGGTAGGCCGGCAGCCCGATGATCCGGTCCCGGCTGTGCCGCTCCTCGGGGAAGCGGAGGAAGGTCGAGTGCGGAAGGGACGTCCGCCCTTCGTCGTGCAGGCGGTACGCGTCGGCGACGAGGTCGATGATCTCCGTCTCCCGGCCGGACAGCACGTCCGTCACATCGGCGCGCCGGAGAATCAGCATTTCAGGGCCTCTCTGTGGTCTTCTCTGGTCTTCTGACGACGGCTCCGATGCTGGGCGTGGCCGCTATAGCCGCCCTATACGGCGCGATGGGCCTCGATGTCGTACAGGCCGGTGCCGGTGAGCAGGGGATCCTGGTGCACGGACACCTCGAAGCCCTGGGCGCGCAGCAGCTGCGTCACCGCGTCCAGCCGGCCGTCCTCGTCGTGGGCCTCGGCGACGACCGAGCGGACCATCGGCCAGTGGCCGGCGTCGATGCCGCGCAGCACGTCGAGTTCGGCACGCTCGACGTCGACCTTGAGCAGGTCGATGCGGGACACGCCGTGGCGGCGCACCAGATCGGAGACGGTGACGGCGGGCACGGTGAGCTCCACGCCGTCGTGGAGCCCCTCGAGGAGCTCCTCGGCGTCCTCGGGCTCGACCCCCGAGTTGCGCAGGAAGACCCGGGTGATCTCGTCGTCGGCCTCCCGGTCCGCATGGATTCCGGAGTTGCCGGGGGCGTCGGGGTAGTAGGTGAAACGCAGTTCCCCGGGGCGGTCGGCGACGGCTGTGCACTCGGCGCGGGCGGCCGTCGCGTGCCGGGCGAGATTGCGTTCCAGACAGGCGTGGAGTTCGGGAGCCGGCTCCGCGGCGATGATTCTGACGCCGGGACACAGCCGGGCGCAGTAGACCGACATCAGACCGATGTTGGCGCCGATGTCGAAGACGGTGTCGCCGTCGCGCAGTCGCTCGGCGGCGCGGTGGTAGGCCCCGGGGGGCAGCATCTCCCGCCACATGACGACGGCGGCGGGCACATGGGTACACCACACCTCGGGGCCGTCGGGCAGTGTGACGCACTGGCTCTGACCGGTCATGGGGCATCGCTCCCGAGTGCCAGCAACTGCGCGAGTTGGTCCTCGTCCACCAGGGGGACCTGGGTGACGGCGGTGCAGGGGTCGTCGAGGGCCGCCTCGATCATCCGGAGGTGGATGTCCGCGAGGCGTTCGATCGTCGCTCGGTCGTACAGGTCCGTGTTGAAGCGCATGACGGACCGGAATCCGGCGGCGCCCTGGAGCACCTCCACGGTGAGGTCCTGCTGGCCCTCCTGCTGCGGTACGTCGCACAGCTCGATGCGCAGTCCGCCGGCCGTGGTGGGCCCGTCGAAGAGGCCCTCGACGGGCAGCCGGTCGGCGGCGACCAGGGTCATCGAGATCTGGAAGAGCTGTTTGCGCTCCAGCAGTTCCGTCGGGTAGCCGGCGTGCGCCATGCCGTGGCGCAGCTGCCGCTGCGCCGACTCGGTGAGGTCCCGCAGGGTCGTGCCGGTGGTGAAGGAGGCGGCGATGGGCAGGGCGTTGACGTAGTAGCCGACGGCCTCCCGGGTGCCGGGCGACAGCCGGGTGGTGACGGGGCAGCCGATGACGAACCGCGGTCCGCAGCCCGACCGGTGCAGGGCCGCCTGGAACGTGCCCAGCAGCCAGGCGAACGGGGTGGAGGCGGCAGCCGCCGCCGCGGCGGCGAGTGCCTCCCCGGTCCGCCGCGGCAGGACGAGTTCGTACGTGGCGCCGTTGAGCGTGCGGGTGTCCGGCCGCGGCCGGTCCGGGGGCAGGTCGGCGGCCGGAACGCCGTCGATGACCGACTCCCAGTGGGCGCGGGCGCGTTCGCCGCGCGGCGAGGCCAGCAGGCGCTGCTCGGCGGCCACGTACGCGTCCCAGCCGGGCAGTGCGGGACCGGTGCCGGGGCGCTGTCCCGAGGCCAGTCGCCCGTACGCGTCGAGGAGGTCGCGGACGAGCAGCCACTGCGAGGTGGCGTCGCTGACGATGTGGTGGGTGGCGGTGACGAGTACCGCGTCGTCGGGCGCTCGGCGCAGCAGCACGGCCCGGAAGGCCCCTTGGGCGGCGAGGCGGAAGGGCTCCTCGCCGGCCTGCTGGGCGAGCCGGAACAGGGTCTCGTCGTCGGCTTCCGGCACGTCGCGTACGTCGAGCCGCGCGGCCTTCGGCGGATCGGTCACCCGCTCCGGACCGCCGGTTCCGGCGACGAAGCGGGAGCGCAGCAGTTCATGGCGGGCGACGAGGGCGGTCAGCGCCTCCTGGAGGAGCTCTTCGCGGATCCGGTCGCGGATCCGTACGGCGAGCACCACGTTGTACGCGGAGCTCTCCGGGTCCAGTTGGTGTGCCAGCCACAGCCCTTCCTGGCTGATGGACAGGGACATCGGCGGTTTCAGTCCTTCCACAGATGCGTGACTTCGCCGAAATGCCGGCTCACCCAGGCGTCGGAATAGATGGTGTCGAGATAGCGGTCGCCGCCGTCGGGGAAGATCAGAACGCAGTTCGACCCTTCCGGAATCCGGTCCCGGTATTTCCACAGGGCGGCGACGGTGGCGCCGGAGGAGCCGCCCGCGAGCACGGCCTCGCGGCCGATGAGCCGGCGGCAGGCGACGACGCACTCCAGGTCGGAGATGTGCACGACGTCGTCGGCCGCGGCGGGGTCCATCAGCGGGGGGACGACGGAGGCGCCGTGCCCCGGGATGAGGCGCTGGGTGGGTTCCAGGCCGAAGATCGCGCTGCCCCGTGCGTCCACCGCGACGACGGTGGTGTCCAGGCCGCGGGCCCTGATGTGGTCGGCGCAGCCGCGCAGGGTGCCGAAGGTGCTGACCGAGCAGAAGAGGTAGTCGACCTTGCCGTCGAGTGCCTCCTCGATCTCCCGCATGGTGGTCTCGTGCGCCTTGGGGTTGAGGAGGCTGGCGTACTGGTTGGGCCAGTAGGCGTGCGGGGTCGCCGCGACCAGCTCGCGCACCCGGCGCAACCGGACGGGCAGGAACTCGCCGGTGAGCCGGTCGCGTTCGGTGACGACTTCCACCTCGGCGCGGAAGGCGCGCAGGATGGCGAGGTTCTGCTCGGTGGTCTTGCCGTCGACCACGCAGATGAAGCGGAGTCCGAAGTAGCGGCAGATCTGGGCGAGTCCGACGGCGAGATTGCCGGAGCTGGACTCGACGATGACCGAACGACCGGGCTCCACCTCGCCGCTGCGGATGGCGTGGAGCAGCATGCCGAGCGCGGACCGGTCCTTGATGCTGCCGCCGGGATTGAATCTCTCGATTTTCCCGAAGACTCTGGATCCGAATTCCGGCAGCAGCCTCTCGAATTCCACCAGTGGCGTATTCCCTACGGTCGCCAGAATGCCTGGGAACGGTTGCTCGGGCACGGCTGCCCCTTCCCGACGTGTCACTGCGCCGGATTGACGGCTTGACGCAGAGAATTCTGTGCGGGTCCGCTATAGCCCACCTATACGGAAAAGAGCCGGAGAAACGGGCGGGCCGGGGAAACGGACGGGCCGGGGGTGCCCGGACAGCTCCGGGACACCCCCGGCCGGCCGGGAGGAGCGGGGGGTCAGCGGCGGGCCAGCTCCTCGGCGAGGTGTGCGGTGATCGCGTCGACGGTGGGATGGTCCCAGGCCATGGTCGGCTCGACCGCCAGGCCGAAGCGGTCCTCGACGTCTCCGCACAGGGTCAGGGCGTACACCGAGTCGAGACCCAGCTCGGCGAGGTCGGCGCCCTCGTCTATCTCGGCCGCGGGGCGCTCCAGGTAGTAGGCGACACGTTCCAGCAGCCAGGTGCGGATCTCGTGCGCCTCGGCGGTGGGGGCGGTGCGGGTCGTCTCGGTGCTCATGATGCGGCTCCCTGGGCTGGGACGGGCCGCCGGGCGAGCCGTCCACGGAACAGATCGAAGGTGTGGGCACTGTCGTGCCTGCCGGTCAGCTCCTCGTCGAGCCGCCGGATGTGGTGTTCGGACAGCGGGGCGGGCCGCAGACCGAGGCGTTCGGCGAGGCGCCGCAGAGCGCCGGTGGCCCACAGCGGGTCGGCGAGGAACGGGTCGCCGCCGGGGTCCGCGTCGGCCGCCCGCCAGATGCCGAGGCAGGACGCCGCGGCGAGCAGATGGGCGTAGCGGTCGGCCAGCAGGAAGCCGCGGCGGCCCGCGACCGGAGTGCGGTCGCGCGGCGGCAGAGCGGCCGACCGGCGGGCCAGGTCGGCGAGCTGCTCGGTGAGCAGCCGGGCCAGCTCGGCGAGTTCGGCGAGCCGGTGTTCGCCGCCCGTCGCGCGGGCGGCGAGGTCCCGGGCGATCGCCGGAAGGGTGCCGGCGAGTGCGTCGGTGCCGCGGGCGGTGAGTTCGAGGCGGCCGAAGTCCAGGGGGGGCAGCGGGTCGTCGAGCCGGAAGAGCGTGCCGGGCGCGGCGCGGTACGCGGGCGCGTCCTCGTCGAGTGCGGGCAGCCAGGCCCGCTCGGCCAGCCGGGGCAGCTGCGGCACGATGTTCGCCCGGCAGACCGCTCCGCTCGCGTGCGCCAGGGCGACGACCGGCAGATCGCGGGCCGCCTTCTGGAAGACGGCGTAGGGCCCTTCGCGTACGTAGCTGCGCGCCCCGAGCAGGACGGCGAGGCGGTAGGAGCTGTCCTGGAGCAGCTTCGGCACCAGGTACTTCACGGCCGCCGACCGTACGCTCGCCTCCTCGGGCAGCAGATGCAGCGACCGCGCGCCGGTCGTCGACAGTGCGTCGCAGATCAGCAGGTCGAGGAAGGCGCCGGTCAGGACTTCCCGTGCGTGCGGGAGCGCGGCGACCGGCCGCCCGTACAGCATGCGCTCGCGGGCGAACGCGAGCACCGTGCGCAACTGGGTGTCGCCGACCCCGACGACCATGCCGGGGAGCACGCTCCTGGTGACCTGGAAGACCTTGAGGACGGTCTCCATGGCCCCGCCCTCGGCGCCGAGCAGGCTGTCGGCCGGGACGGGGCAGGCGTCGAGCTCGATGCCGCCGAGGAGGCAGCCGCGCACGCCGGAGGTCGCGTGGCGGAAGGACCGGTCGGCCCGGTCCGGCGGCAGGGCTTCGAGGTCCACCAGCAGATGCGAGTGGCCACGGCTGCCGGGACGGTCGTCGGTGCGGGCGAAGAAGACGGCGGCCTCGGCCCGCGAGATGTTGTTGACGAGCTGCTTGCCTCCGTCGAGGACGTAGCCGCCGGTCCCGTCCGGGGACGGCCGGGCGGCGAGCGAGATGCGGGAGAAGTCGCTGCCGTGGGCGAGTTCGGTGTACGCGGCGGCGATCCGGCCGCCGCCGAGCAGCAGCTCAGCGGCCCGGCCGCGCTGTTCGGCGCTGCCGTCGGCCCAGACGGGCAGGGCCGCGATGAAGCTGGTGATGCCGTGTCCGACGCCGAGGGCGCAGTCACGCCGGAAGACGGTCCGCATCAGCCGCGCCAGGTGGTCGGCGCGGTCGAATCTGCCGCCGAGCGCGGTGGGTACGAACTCGGCGCCGAGACCGTACGCGCGCAGCGCCCGTTCCCCTTCGGGCAGCAGCTCGCCGCGTTCGTCGGCGGCCAGCACGGCGGCGTTGCCCAGCGGATTGGCCGGGTCCAGGGGGTCGCCGAGCAGTTCCTCCAGCCGCTCGGTCCGCGCGGCCGCGGACTCGGGCGCGGCTGTCGTCAGGGGGTGTGTCATGCCACGTCCTCCGTCGCGAGGTCATCGGCGCCCTCGGCCTCGGCCAGCGGGCAGTGCAGCAGCGAGAAGAGCAGTCCGCCGCGGTGCTGCGTGTGCAGTGCGGGCAACAGCGCGTCGAGCGCCGGTCCTTCGGTGTCGTCCAGGTCCGGTTCGCCGGTCAGCCGGCCCAGGAGGCGGGCCAGTACGGCGTCCAGCCAGCCGGTCCCCTGCCACGGCGGTCCTGCCGCCGCTCGCGTGCCGGTGTTCTCCAGCCAGAGGTGGATGCTCGCGGCGCCCGCGTACACCAGCGCGTAGCGGCGGGCGAGCGCGAAGGCGGATTCCGGAACCTCGCGTGCGGTGTGCCGATGGGTGGCGAGCTCCTCGTGGAGCGCGTCGGCGAGGGCGAGGAGCCGGCCGGCCCGGGCGGCGGTGGCGGGCGGCACCTGGGTGCGCAGCCGGTCCACCGCGGCGGGCAGCGACTGGACGACGCTGGAGCCGGTCCGCGCGTAGAGCGTGAGCCGGTCGTGGTCCAGCTCGGGCGGCGGGGCGTCGAGCCGGGCCGCGCCGGCCACACCGTCCTGGTCGGCGAGGTGCTTGCGGTAGCCGCGGGCGAGCACCGGGAACTGGTTGATCAGCGTGTTCAGATTGACCGCGGTGCTGCCGTCGAAGATGCCGACGATGCGGTGGTCCCGTTCGATCTTCTGGAAGGTGCCTTCGGCGTGGTCGGTGACCAGCATCGCCCGGGCGCCGAGCAGTCCCCGCAGGGCGCCGATGACCTCGTCGCCGAGGGTGGGCACCAGATACTTCACGACGGCGGAGACCGCGCTCTGCTCCTCGGTCAGGGTGTGGACGGATCGCGTGGCGACCAGACTGACCGCCTCCATGGCGAGCAGATCCGCGTAGGACTCGGCCAGGGTCCGTGCGGCTTCCGGCAGTTCGGCGAGGGTCCGGTTGTAGAGCCGGTGCGTACGGGCGAAGTCCAGGGCGATCCGCAGGGCCTGGTCGGTCATCCCGAGGGACATCGCCGAGCAGAGGGTCCGGGTGATCTGGAATCCCTTGAGGATGATCTCGAGACCGCCGCCCTCGGTGCCGATGAGCGCGTCCGCGGGCAGCTCGGCGCCGTCGAACGCGATGCCGCTGATGTCCGCGCCGCGCACGCCGTGGGTGGGCACCCCGTCGAGCGGGCGCCAACTGCCGGGCTCGAGCGCATCCTTGTCGACGAGGAAGAGACTGAACCCGCGGGCTCCCCCGACGGGCCTGGTACGGGCGAGGACACAGACGTGTCCGGCCCTGGTGGCGTTGTTGATCAGCCATTTCTCGCCGTCGAGACGCCAGCCCCGCTCGGTCCGTACGGCGCTGAGGTCGCCGGCCAGCAGATCGCTGCCGTGCGCCTGCTCGGTCAGTGCGAGCGATACGACGGCCCCGTCCGCGACCCGGGCGCCGAGCGCCGCCGCCTGCCCGGGTGTGCCCGCCACCCAGACGGACACGGCGCCGAGGTAGGTCTTGATGTGTCCGAGCGCGACGGTGAAGTCCCGCCGTCCGAGGGTGCGGATGATCTCCAGGAGGTCCTCGCTGCTGCGGAGTTCACCGCCGTGCCGGGCGGGCGCGAACCAGCGCGGCACTCCGAGCCCGTCGAGTTCCCGGCAGATGTCCGCGGGGAACTCCTCGGCCCGGTCGAGCGCCGCGGAGTGCGCGAAGGAGAACGTCCGCCGGGGATCGCGCGGGTCGCCGAGGCGCTCCTCCAGCGCCGCGCTGAGGGCGTACGGGCGGTGGGGCCCCGGCTCCCTGGCGGGCACGGGGAGCCGTCCCGCCGGACGGAATGCCGTCCGTACCTCCGGCGACAGCTCCTCGTGCAGCGGCTCCAACTGGTCCTGTTCGAAAAGCGAACGCATCAGTGAGCGCTGGATCTTTCCGCTGGTCGTGCGGCGGATACGACCCACCCGGACGAGGACGAGAGCGCCGACGCGCACGCCGAGCCGCTGTGCCAGCTTCGTCCTCGCCGTGCGGGCCAGGGCGGTGAGTTCCCCTTCGCTCAGTCCGCGGGCGCGCAGCTCCTGAACCGCGACGATCTCCTCATGGGCCGGTCCGCCCGCCGGGCGGACCGGGAAGACGGCGGCGGGGAGGCCGGCGAAGGACGGGGACAGGTCCCCCAGGGTCCGCTCGATGTCGTGCGGGTAGAGGTTCCGTCCGTGCACGATGATCATTTCCTTGATGCGGCCGGTGACGTACAGTTCGCCGTCGCGCAGCGCACCCAGGTCGCCGGTGCGCAGGAAACCCTCGTCGCCGCCCGCGGTCACGGCACGGAAGGTGCGGTCGGTCTCCTCGGGCCGGTTCCAGTAGCCGAGGGCGACGCTGCCTCCGCGGATCCAGATCTCGCCCACCGTTCCCTCGCGGCACTCGGCCGACGTCCGCGGATCGACGATCCGTACGTCCAGGCCGCGTACGATTCCGCTGCTCGCCAACTCCTGCACCAGACCTGCCTGTTCCGCCTCGGCGACCTTGCCGCGGGCCAGCGCCGCGGGGTCGGCGCGCAGCACGGTGGGCGGCTGGTCGGCGCGGGTACCGGAGACGAAGAGGGTGGCTTCGGCGAGGCCGTAGCCGGGAAGCAGCGCCTTCGGTTCGAAGCCGCAGCCGGCGAACCGCTCCGCGAACCGGGCCAGGGTGGCGGGGTCCACGGGTTCCGCGCCGTTGCAGGCGTAGCGCCAGCGCGAGAGATCCAGCCCTGCGGTCTGCTCCTCGCCGAGGCGGCGCGCGCAGAGGTCGTAGGCGAAGTTCGGTGCGCAACTGATCTCGGCGCCGTGCCGTTCGATCAGCCGCAGCCAGGACACGGGCCGCTTCAGGAAGTCGGTGGACGACATCAGCACCGCCGTCCCGCCCAGGTGGAGCGGTGCGAGCATCATCGCGATGAGGCCCATGTCGTGGTAGGCGGGCAGCCAGCTGCACCAGGTCATGCCCTCGTGCCAGCCATGGCAGTCGCGCATCAGGCGCAGGTTGTGGACGAGTGCGCCGTGCGGGACCATCACGCCCTTCGGGTCGCTGGTCGACCCGGAGGTGTACTGGAGGAAGCAGAGCGTCCCGGGGTCCGCGGCGGGTTCGGTCCAGGCGTCCGGGTCGCCGTCACGCTCGGCGGACTCGACGGTCACCGCGGCCAGTCCGGGCAGCGCGTCGCCCTCCTGCTCCAGCCAGCCGGTGACGACGGCGTACGTCGCCTCGTCGGTGAGGACCAGCCGGGCGCCGGTGTCACGGGCGATCGCGGTGGTCCTGGACTCCTGCCGGCCGAAGCCGCCGGGCGCCGGCACCGGAACCGGTACCGCACCCGCGTACAGACAGGCCAGAAAGGCGCGGAGGAAGCCTGTTCCGGGTCCGCAGGACAGCAGTACCCGGTCGCCGGGCGCGGTGAGGGCGGCGAGCCGGTGTGCGGCGGCACGCGCCGCACGGTCCAGCTCGGCGTACGACATCTCCTCCTCTGCCCGGTCGGTGCAGAAGCGGACGGCGCAGCGCGCGGGCGACCGTGCGGCCCGCTGGCGCAGCGTGCTGACGAAGCTCTCGAAGCCGGAGGCCCGACTACTCACGTTCACCTCATAGTGTCCTCGCCGGTCACCGTGGCTGACCTGCTTGTCCGGCTGGGGCGGCGGTACG
Source organism: Streptomyces sp. NPDC054841 (assembly GCF_053611045.1). Taxonomy (NCBI): domain Bacteria; kingdom Bacillati; phylum Actinomycetota; class Actinomycetes; order Kitasatosporales; family Streptomycetaceae; genus Streptomyces; species Streptomyces sp. NPDC054841. Next base: position 10,605 of record NZ_JBSGZO010000302.1, read on the forward strand.
GGAACTCATCCAAGCCAGGGCCGCTATGGCGCTCCTATACGCGGGGCGCGCCGGCCGGACAGGGCCTGTCGTTCGGATCAGGCCGGCAGCGACATCTGCGGCTACCGCCGCGGGGCGAGCGGGGTCTGGCGCGTGCAGATGCAAGGCGGAGGAGG
>NZ_JBSGZO010000303.1:0-10743 GCF_053611045.1 Streptomyces sp. NPDC054841
GGCCGGTACGCACCCGCTGCCGGCCTCTCGCTGTTCCGGCGGGGTGACCGTCTCCGCCGACGCCCCTCGCCCGTGCCGTCCTCGAAGCGGGCGATGTCCTCCGGCGGCATCGGCGCCGGACATGCGCATCGGGTCATGCCGGGCGGGGAGGCCGGCATGACCCGATGGATGGTGCGAGGGGAGCGTGCCGTTACTTGGCGACGTCCGCGTACTCGCGGGTGGGCGCGGCGGTGAGCTGCGCCTTGCGCGACTTCCTCATGAAGGCCCAGCCGATGGCGAGCGCGATGGCCCAGCCGGCGCCGACGTACAGGCTCACGCGGGAGTCCGGGTCGTACGCGATCAGGCCGGTCACGAAGAGCAGGAACACCAGGGCGATCCAGCTGCAGACCGCGCCGCCGGGAGCCGGGAACGAGGAGGCGGGCAGCCGTCCGGCGTCGACCGCGCGGCGGTAGCGGATGTGGCTGACGAGGATCATGATCCAGGTCCAGATGCCGGCCGCGGTGGCCACCGAGGTGACGTAGCCGAACGCCTTCTCCGGGACGACGTAGTTGAGGAGCACGCCGATGCCCATGAGGGCCACGGAGACGGTGATGCCGATCGCCGGGGTCTTGCTGGCGGCCAGCTTGCCCAGGACCTTCGGGGCCTCGCCGTTGGAGGCCAGGTCGCGCAGCATACGGCCGGTCGAGTACATGCCGGAGTTGCAGGACGACAGGGCCGCGGTGAGGACGACGAAGTTGACGATGGCCGCACCGGCCGGGATGCCGATCTTGGCGAAGGCGGCGACGAAGGGGCTCACGCCGGGCGCGAACTCCGTCCACTTGACCACGCACAGGATGACCGTGAGGGCACCGACGTAGAAGAGGGCGATCCGCCAGGGCAGCGAGTTGATGGCCTTGGGCAGGGTCTTCTCGGGGTTCTCGGACTCACCTGCGGTGACGCCGACCAGCTCGACGGCGAGGTAGGCGAACATCACGCCCTGCAGGGTCATCAGGCTGGAGCCGATGCCCTTGGGGAAGAAGCCGTCGAAGGCCCACAGGTTGGAGACGGCGGCGGTGTCACCCGCGGCGCTGAAGCCGAAGGTCAGCACACCGAGACCGATGACGATCATGCCGACGAGCGCGGTCACCTTGACCATCGAGAACCAGAACTCGATCTCGCCGAAGAGCTTCACCGAGATCAGGTTGGCGACGTAGAGGACGACCAGGAAGACCAGGGCCGTGACCCATTGCGGGACCGAGGGGAACCAGTAGTTGATGTAGATCGCGGCGGCGGTGAGCTCCGCCATGCCGGTCACGATCCACATCAGCCAGTACGTCCAGCCGGTGACATAGCCGAAGAACGGGCCGAGGAACTCCCGGGAGTACTCCGCGAAGGAACCGGAGACCGGCCGGTAGAGGAGCAGCTCGCCGAGCGCCCGCATGATGAAGAAGATGATCACGCCCGCGAGGGCGTACATGAGGATGAGGCTGGGTCCGGCCTTCGCGATGTTCGCCCCGGCTCCCAGGAACAGGCCCACGCCGATGGCGCCGCCGATGGCGATCATCTGGACCTGGCGGGGACCGAGCCCACGCTCGTATCCCTCGCTCGAAGTTGCCGCGGCCTCATTGCCGTCATGCTTGTCGACCCGCGCTGAGGTCATGGATGCTGCGCCTTTCTCCATGCTGACCCGCGCCGACTGCGTACGGCTGCGGATCAGGTCCTGATCCCCCCGGATATGGAATGGAGTGCCACCGGCGGTCTGCCGGTCAAAGCGCACCCGGGAACAGGGGTGGTGTCTCCGGGCGGTCGTGAAGATTTATCACGGCCGCAACATTGATCCATTCAGGACGATGTGACGCACCGCACAGGAAGAAGCGGACAAACCTCACCTGGCACGGCAAAGCAGGGGGAGCGAGTGACGCGATCGTTATCCGGATTTGAGTGTCCGTTGAGCGAACAACTCCGGGCGTGACGGTGGCCCTACGGCATCAGCGTCTCGACGAGCGTCTCCTGGAGCGCACCGAGCCAGAGGTACGCCATCACCATCGGCTTGCGCGGGTCGGAGTCCGGCAGCCGGTACAGCTCGCCGCCCTCGTCCTCGTCGGTGACCTCGAGCCGGGTGCCGATGGTGAGCCGCAGGTCGTTGAGCGCGCCGAGCCAGTGCTGGGAGTCGCCAGCGGTCAGCTTCAGGACCGCGCCGCCCTCGCCCGTCGAGGTGAGCGCATCGAGATTGCGGACGACCGCGAGGGCGTCGTCGCGCTTGCGGTCGCGCAGATCGTTCTCCGTGAAGCGCCGGAACTCGGCCGAGAACTCACGGAGTTCATCGGCGTTCTCGGCGCCTTCGCCCTCCGGGCCGCCGTACGCGTCCGGGAAGAGACGGGCCAGCGCCGGGTCGGAGGGCGGCTCGCTCGGGCCGTCCGCGAAGAGCGCGGCGAGCGGGTCCTCCCCCTTGGCGGGCTCGTCGCCCGGGCCGATCAGCTCCAGCAGCTGGACGGCGAGCGAGCGGAGGATGGAGATCTCGACCTCGTCGAGAGCGACGGCGGCGCCGCCACCGGGCAGCGCTTCGAAGTGTCCGGCCATCACTTGCGTTCCTGGGAGAGTGTCGCCCACAGTCCGTAGCCGTGCATCGCCTGCACGTCACGTTCCATTTCTTCGCGGCTGCCGCTGGAGACGACCGCGCGACCCTTGTGGTGGACGTCCAGCATCAGTTTGTGGGCCTTGTCCTTGGAGTAGCCGAAGTAGGCCTGGAAGACGTACGTGACGTAGCTCATCAGATTGACCGGATCGTTGTGGACGATCGTCACCCAGGGGACGTCCGGCTCGGGTACGGCGAAGATCTCCTCGGCCGACTGGGTCTGCTCGATCTCTAGAGGCACAGTCACTCCACCCATGCTGCCACCCGAGGGGCGCTGTCGCACAAACGACCCCGCGCGTTTCGCGGACATCTCGTCACTCTGACGAGATTGGGGGTAGCATCCTTTGCATGGCTGCAATCCCCGGGGGCCGGCCTCCTGTCTCCCGGCCTGCCCGGTCGCAGCCCAGGACGAGAGTGCGAGGTTGACCGTTGTGAACGTTGCGGATCTGGGTCTGCCGGTGGACGTGCCGTCGACCGCGCTCTTCACCGACCAGTACGAGTTCACGATGCTCCAGGCGGCACTGAAGGCCGGGACCGCCGATCGCCGCTCGGTCTTCGAGGTCTTCACCCGACGGCTGCCCGAGGGCCGCCGCTACGGCGTGGTCGCGGGCATCGGACGCGCCCTGGACGCCGTGGAGAACTTCCGCTTCGACCCGGGCGTGCTCGGCTTCCTCCGCGACCGGCGGATCGTCGACGAGCCGACCCTCCAGTGGCTGTCCGACTACCGCTTCAGCGGCGACATCTGGGGCTACCCGGAGGGCGAGGTGTACTTCCCCGGCTCGCCGATCCTGCGGGTCGAGGGCTCCTTCGCCGAGTGCGTGCTGCTGGAGACCGTGATCCTGTCGATCCTCAACCACGACTCGGCGATCGCGGCCGCCGCCTCCCGTATGTCGTCGGCCGCCGGCGGGCGCAGGCTCATCGAGATGGGCGCCCGGCGCACGCACGAGCTCTCCGCCGTCGCCGCCTCGCGCGCCGCGTACGTCGGAGGCTTCGACTCCACCTCCGACCTCGCCGCGGGGTTCCGCTACGGCATCCCGACGGTCGGCACCAGCGCGCACGCCTTCACCCTGCTGCACGACACCGAGCGGGACGCCTTCCGGGCCCAGGTGGAGTCACTCGGACGGGGGACGACCCTCCTCGTCGACACGTACGACGTCGCCGAGGCCGTCCGTACCGCCGTCGAGGTCGCCGGTCCGGAGCTCGGTGCCGTACGCATCGACTCCGGGGACCTGCTGCTGGTCGCCCACCGGGTACGGCAGCAGCTGGACGAGCTGGGGGCGCAGAACACGAAGATCGTCGTGACGTCGGACCTCGACGAGTACGCGATCGCCTCGCTGGCCGCGGCGCCCGTGGACGCGTACGGAGTGGGTACCCAGCTGGTCACCGGCAGCGGTCACCCGACCTGCTCCATGGTCTACAAGCTGGTCGCCCGCGCCGACTCCACCGACCCGCAGGCCCCGCTGACCCCGGTGGCGAAGAAGTCCCTCGGCGGGAAACTGTCCGTGGGAGGCCGCAAGTGGGCCGCCCGCCGGGCCGACGAGGAGGGCGCCGCCGAGGCCGAGGTGCTCGGCACCGGACAGGTCCCGGACGCGCTCGCGGACCGGCAGCTGCTGGTGGAGCTGGTCAAGGGCGGCGAGATCGTCGCCCGTGAGCCGCTGGACGCGGCGCGTGAGCGGCACATCGCGGCGCGTGCGGCGCTGCCCATGTCGGCGGTCCAGCTGTCCCGTGGTGAGCCGGTGATCCCCACGGAATACCTGTAAACCACATGAACACCGGATGACACGGGAGGCAACGACAGCGGTGTTAGCAGGCAAATGCCCCCTCCCGCAAGGCGGTTGGAGTCTCTACCCTCAGAACATTGCCGCCGGACCGTCCCCCTCCTCACCCTCCACCGAAGGACACCCGCCATGCACCGCGCATTGATCGTCGTGGACGTTCAGAACGACTTCTGCGAGGGGGGCAGCCTCGCGGTGGCCGGCGGCGCCGACGTCGCCGCAGCGATCACCGATCTGGTCGCTCAGGCGAATGCCGGCTACCGCCATGTCATCGCGTCCCGCGACATCCACATCGATCCGGGCGACCACTTCTCGGAGAACCCGGACTTCGAGAACTCCTGGCCCGTCCACTGCGTGGCCGGCACCGAGGGCAGCAGCTTCCACCCGAACTTCGCACCCGCCGTCGCCTCCGGCGCGATCGACGCGGTCTTCGACAAGGGCGCGTACGCGGCGGCGTACAGCGGCTTCGAGGGCACCGACGAGAACGGGACGTCGCTCGCCGACTGGCTGCGCGCACGCGGCGTGAGCGAGCTCGACGTGGTGGGCATCGCCACCGACCACTGCGTACGGCTCACGGCGCTGGACGCCGTGCGGGAGGGCTTCAAGACCTACGTGCCGCTCGACCTGACCGCCGGCGTCGCCCCGCACACGACCGAGCGGGCGCTGGAGCAGCTCCGGGAAGCCGGCGTCGAGCTCAGCGGCAAGCCGGTCGTCTGGACACCCCCGGAGAGGTCGCCCGGCGCCCGCTGGGTGAAGTAGCCGAGGCGGTCGCCCCGGCCGGGAGCTCCGCGCGCACCTCACTCGGGCACGCACGACGCCCGGGCCGGTGCGACCGGGGCCGCAGTCGGGCCGAGCGCCGGTTCCACGACCCGGCTCGGAGCCGTGTCCCCGACCTGCCCGCCCGAGGCCGGTGACGCCGGGCGGGGCGGCCGCAGGAGCGAGCGGATCGGGTGCCAGGACTCCGTGTCGTCATGCAGCGCCGCACGCCAGACCAGGCCGTCCGGGTGGTGCAGCACCGCCGTGATCTCGTCCGGCGTCGGCGGTTCCGCGTTCCCCCGCAGATAGACCGCCCGCAGGCCCAGATTCCGCAGCCGGGTCAGGGCGCGGGCACGGTTCGCCGCATGGACCAGGATCCGTACCGTGCCGCCGTCGCCGGCCGGGCTGGGCAGGCCTATCGCGACCACGACACTGCCTCCTGGCAGTTTGCAGAAGCCTCCGCCGGGCATGCCTCACGCTCCCCCGTGCTTACTGTCAATAAGAACTTCGGTCAGACGCACCTAAACACGATCGGCCGCCGCCCGCTAGAGGGCGACGGCCGATCACGTTCTGACCTGCGGCGATGCGTGTTACTTCGTCGAGGGGCCGACCTTCACGGTGATCGTCTGGCCGTTCTTCGGCTCGTTGACGATCGATATCCGAGTGTTGGTGTCAGTTACCTTGACGCCGGCGGTCGCGGTCTCCTCGTACCAGTAGACGCCCTTGCGGTCGTCGAAGACCGGGTTGCCCTTGTGCGAAGCGATCTTCAGCTCCGCGTCCGCCTTGTGCAGCGTGAAGGCGTCCGAGCGGAAGGTGCTGAAGGTCGAGTCGTACGACTGGATGCGGTTGCGCAGCAGGGTGCCGTCCGCCCACTTCATCGGCTTGGCATTGGCGTCGATGGGGAGGACCAGGCCCTGGCCCGGGTGCTGGCTGGTGTTGTTGTCCTTCTGGGAGGTGTCCCAGAGCCAGATCAGCAGACCGTTCTGGTACGGGTAGTGCTCGACCCACTGGGCCTTCGGCGCCTTGAAGCCGAAGTTGTACGGGCCGACCTTCAGGGTCTGGTCGTACGAGACGTACTGACGGTTCTCGGCCAGGTAGTACTGCTCGTACTCCTTGGTGAAGGACTCACCGATACGGGAGAAGCCCTTCGCGGTCCAGCCGTTGTCGTCACCCTCCGCGTTGTCCGAGAACAGCGGGGCGCCATCGGCGTTGACGGTGATCGCGTCGGCCGTGAAGCCCTTGCCGCCCGCGCCGCCGTCGGTCTGGTAGCGGAAGCGGACGTCGACCTTCTTGCCCGCGTAGGCGTCCAGCGAGTAAACGAGCTTCTTGTTCCCCCCCGAGGCGCCGGTCAGGGCCGGGGCGTCGCTCGCGTCGCGCGGGATCGCCGTGCCGTCGGCGGTGCCGTCGACGGCGGTCCAGGTGGCGCCGCCGTCCGTCGAGACCTCGGCGTAGAGGAAGTCGTAGTCGGCCTCGATGTCCCACCAGCCCGAGAGCTCCAGGGACGCCTTGGACTTGCCGGTGAGGTCCACGGAGCGGGTGAGGGTGTTCTTGAGGTCGTCACCCATGTTGCTCCACCACTGCTTGGAGCCCTCGGCGGGCTTCACGATGGTGGTGGTGACGTTCTTCTTCGGCAGCTCGACGACGAGGGCCTGCGGGTTCTTGGTGTTGTACTCGGCCACACCCAGCTTGTGGGTGGACTTCGTCGCCGCCTTGCCCTTGGTGTAGTTGAGCCAGCCCAGCTGCAGCTTGTCCCAGGCGGTCATGTCGCCGGGCATGTCACCGATGGAGTCCTGGCCGGTGCCGAGCCACGAGCCGGACGACATCAGGGTCCAGAAGCCGGTGGAGTTGTCACCATTGCCGGAGGTGTCGTAGTGGTCCGGCAGACCGAGGTCGTGGCCGTACTCGTGGGCGAAGACACCGAGGCCGCCGTTCTCGGGCTGCATGGTGTAGTCGCCGACCCAGATGCCGGTGTTGCCGATCTGGGTACCGCCGCCCTTGTTGTTCGCCGGGCCGGTCTTGCCGGCGTCGGTGCCGTACGCGTACCAGCGGTGGGCCCACAGGGCGTTCGGGCCCTCGGCGCCGCCGCCCGCCGACTCGTCCTCGCCCGCGTGGACGATCTGGAAGTGGTCGATGTAGCCGTCGGCCTCGTTGAAGTTGCCGTCGGCGTCGAAGTCGTAGCGGTCCCACTGGTCGTACTGGGACAGCTCGGCCTTGATCTGCTCGTCGGTCTTGCCCTTGGCCTTCTGGTCGGCCGTCCAGGCGGTGACGCCGTCCTTGACCGCGTCCCAGACGTTGTTGCAGTTGGACTGACCGCAGTAGTTCGAGCCGTAGCGGGCCTCGTTGTAGTCGACCTTGACCCAGTCGGAGACCGTGCCCTCGACCGAGTACCGGCCGGAGGAGGTCCGCTCGTAGTACGTCTTCAGCGAGTGCTTGGGGTTCCCCTTCTTGTCCTTGCCCTCGCCGAAGTACAGGTCCTGGAAGTGCGCCTGGTTGAAGTCCTTCTGCCAGGCGGTGGAATTGTTCACCTTGCGGTCCGGCTCGGCGATCTTGTTGTGCAGCGGGCCGGGCGTACCGCCGTACTTCTTGACGGGCGGCTTCGGGCCCGCGCCGTCCGGGTCGAACATCGTGGTGTCGTCGACCTTGTCGCCGAACTCCACCAGGATCGTGAAGATCTTGTCGGTCTTCTCCCGTCCGAGCTCGACGTACTTCTTGTCGTCGAGCTTCACGACATTGGACGCGCCGCGCTTCTGCACGGTCGCGTCCCCGGATATGACCTGCTCCAGCGCGGCCTTGCGCTGCTGCTCCTGCTGCTTGCTGAACGGGCCGTCGAGGTCGTGGTCGACCCGGGCCTGGTCGTGGTCCGCGCCGGGCGCCGGGTCATGGCGCTCGATACCGGCGGAGCCGGAGGGCTTGTTCTCGGCCTGGGCCGTAGTGAAGGCTCCGGCCGTCGCGCCGGTCGCGGCCAGGGCCACGAACACCGCGGACGCTCTGATCGCCCGTCGTCTGCTGGTCACTTGATTGTGTCCTCCCCCGCACCGCCGACAAAGCCGCGGACCAACGGATGTGGGGTGGGATCCGCGCGCGGCAGCGCGTGCACAAGTGACGACATTTGACCGGAGTCAACGGAGAAAAGACAGACCTTGACTTGAACAAGCCAACTGCACTATGCAGTAGCGCAGTTCCGGATATCGGACGCATCTCGGATGCATGGCCACACACTCCCCCGGCGACCCTCTCGCGCACGTGCGATCCGGTCAACAGGCGCACCGAGCATGTCAGTTCATGAGACGAGTGACTCCATGCGCCCCCAGTGCACCGGCACCGTGGGTTAGGTCACGCTTACTACCGGTTCCTCTCGGGCATCCACCGTCGTAGAGTCGCCAGACAGTGCGACCCGTTGCGACACCACCGAATTGATGCTTCGAGGGACGGAAACCGTCATGCCGCGTCCGACTGCCGCACAGCTCGCCTACGGTTCGGCCACTGTCGTCGTCTCGACCGTCGCCATGCTTCTGCTCTCCCGCACCACGACGGGCATCGGCGTCGCGGTGATCGGAGTCGCCGCCCTCGCGCTGGGCCTGCTGGTCGCCGTAACCGTGCCCCTGCCCGCAAAGGCGAAGGCGGCGCGCACGGTCCCTGTGAACCCTGCCGCCGCCCTCGCGGGTCCCGCCCTCACCGCGGACGCCTCCGCGGATTCCGCCGCCCGGGTGCCCGTCACCCACGCCGGGGCCGAGCCCCGCGTCGGCGAGCATTCGCTACGCCGCTGACACCTCCACGGTCTTGGCGGCCTTGTCGTGCAGCCCCTGCTTGAACGGCTTGTCGACCAGGATCATGATCAGCAGGATGATCAACCAGACGAAGCCGACACAGTACGGAATCATCGTCGGCAGCCAGAAGACCACGGCCCGCATCAGCGCGGAGCCGGTGTCCGGAGTGCTCCCGTCGTTGAGCATCGCGACGCGCAGGTTCATCACTTTCTTGCCGAGGGTCTGACCGTTCCGTCTGACCATCAGGGTGTCGTAGGCGACATACGCCACGAGCGAGATGAACCAGAACCCAAACGCGGAGACGGTGAACGCATCACCAAAACCGTTTTCCCAGTCGTCGGGATCGGGCCCCGTGGCGAAGTACAGGCCAACCCCGAGGATCGCGAGCGGGATGCTGACGATCAGCCAATCGAGGAAGCGGGCGAGGATGCGCCTGCCGGAGTTCGCGAGCGGCGGCATGCCACGGAGTGGATCGGACCCGCCGTAGGGGTCACCGCCGTAGGCGCTCGCATCGTACGGCGGCGGCGCACCGCCGCCGTACGGTGGGCCGTACGGGGACCCCGCTCCCGGAGGCGGAGGCGCACCGTACGGTGGACCCTCACTCGGCGGAGGTCCACCGGGGGGCGGCTGGCCCCAGGGTGGTGGACCGCCCGGAGGCGGCGGGGGCTCCTGCGATCCCTGCGGCTCCTGCGGCCTCTTGCGGAACGGGTCGTCCTCGGGCGGCGGGCCGGGCGGCTGATCGTTGCTCATGGGGGCAGTGCACCCCGCCCGGCCAGGTCTCGCAACGGCTCAGTGCCGTTCGGGGGACCCTCGGGCCAGAGGGCTGGCAGGGCGTCAGCCGGACGCCCGGCCCGGTACGTCAGCCCGCCACGAACGTGTGTGCCGCCTTGTCGTGCCAGCACTGCCGCCACGGCCGGTCGAAGAGGCACCAGAGCACGTTGACGACGCCGATGAGCAGCACGCCCAGCACCCCGTGCACCAGCCAGCGGCGCAGCGCGGCGCCGAACTGCGGGGGCCCGTGCGACTCGATGTCCCGCACCTCCAGGCCCAGCAGCTTCTTGCCGAGCGTCCAGCCCCATTTCGAGGTCGGCAGTGCCTCGTACAGCGCTCCGAGTACAAGCAGCACGGCGAACGCGATACCGAACTGGGTGGCGGTCGTACCGTCGAGCAGCCACACGGTGACCGTCTCGCCGGACATCTTCGCCGCCTGGATCTTGTCGTCGATGTGCGTCAGCGCCTTGGAGACGAACGGGAAGGACACCGCTCCGGCGAGCGCGCCCAGCACGACCGTGTCGATCAGCCGGGCCACGAACCGCTTTCCGAGGCCGGCCGGGCGGGCCGCGGCCTGGGCCTGCGCCGCCTGCAGGAAGGGGTCGTTGACCGGGGGCTTCCACGGCACGACCGGCGGTTCATCGGTCTGCTGCGCGAGCCGGTGCACCTGCTGGGCCCACGAGGCGGATCCACCGCCCGCCCCGGCGGAAAGAGGCGGCTGCTGCTGCGCGGGGACCTGGGGCTGGGCCTGCGGCTGTACCTGGGGCTGCGGGTGCAACTGCTGAGCCTGGGGCTGCTGCGGAGCCTGCGGCTGCGGCTGCTGCGGCGTCATCGTACGGATCGCCATCGTGCCCTCGGCGGGCGGCGTGCCGCCCTGCGGGCGCTGGGCGCGGATGGTGACGGTGCCGTCGGTGACCGGCTGTGCCTCATCGGCCCCGGCCCCGGCCACACTGCGCACGCCCGGGAGCGCGCCCCCGGTCGGGTCCGCCTGCGCGGCGTCGGAGCGATCCGCCGCCTGGCCGGCCGCTCGGTCGAAGCGGACCCCGGGCGCGCGGTCCGC
>NZ_JBSGZO010000304.1:0-10673 GCF_053611045.1 Streptomyces sp. NPDC054841
GCAGTGAATCCCCCCACTGCCCGGCATCCCTTTGTGCGTTCCCACTCGGGGCCGGTGGTCGCGTGCCGCCTACGTGGCCGCGCCTTCACCGGTTTGGCCCGGCCGCTGAGGCCGAGCTCGCGGTACGCCTTGCCGAGATGGCCGTACCTCTACCGCGGGTCGGTAGAGGTACGGCTGAGCTGTGCGTTTCTGCTTTCCTCACGGTGCACCGTCACAGAGACCTGACGGGTGTCCTCAACGGTCTCCGATGCGGTTGAGGAGCTCCTCGGCCTGCCGTCCGCCGACGGTGTCGCCCAGCACGGCGAGCATGGGAAGCGCCGCGGTGGCCGCCGCTTGGGCCGGGGCGGGACGACCGGCCTCGAAGTGGGCGACGGCCAGGCCCAGCAGCGTATGCGCGCGCTGGGTCGGCAGGTCATGGGCGTCGCAGGCGGCCAGGGCCTCGGTGTACTGCTCCACGGCCTCGTCGTGCCGGCCGAGGTCGTGGAGGGCCTGTCCGAGATGACGCAGTGCGAGTACGCTGCCGACGCCACATTGTGCTGCCTGGTTGAGGGCGAAGGCCTCACGGCAGTATCCCAGGGCCCGGTCGGGTTCTTTGCGGGCGATATGGGCCATTGCCAGCCCGAGCACGCATTGCGCCTCGAAGCCGGTCTCCCCCACTACCCGGCAGTGACGGACGGCCTCCTCGTAGTAGGTGAGGGCGTCGTCGAGGGAGTTCGGATCCATGGCGGCCACCTTCCCCCTGACATAGGCCAGACGGTGCCTGAACACCCGGTCGTCGGGGTCTGTCGTGAGATACCCGCGACGGGCGAAGCCTCGGGCCTGCTCGTGCTGACCGGTATAGGCGTACGCCATGGCAAGCAACGCGCACGCGAGGACGATCGCGAGGGAGTCGTCGTCGTCCTCCGCTTCACCCAGCAGGACGTGGCCGAGCGGCAACAGGGAACCCCAGGCGACGTAGAGGTCGGAGAAGGGCATGAGGAGTGCGAACGTCCTCCCCAGCGTGCGTGCGTCGTCGGCGCAGATCGGTCGCGTCGGATGGTGGGCTATCTGGGCGGCGACGCCCATGATGGCGGGCTGTTCGGCGATCACCCACCGCTGTGCTTCGGCGCGCTCCGTGAAGCGCGGCGCGCATGGGATGCGGGGGTCCAGGAACTCGGTGGACCGGCTGTACGGCCGGACGGCGCGCAGCGCGGCACACATGCCGGCGAGGTGGTAGCGGGCCAGACGGCTGAGGGCGGCCTTGCGTTCGGCCGACGTGTCGGTCTTCAAGGTCCGGTGGCGGGCGAACAGCCGCAGCAGGTCGTGGTAGCGGTAGCGTCCGGGATCGCTGGATTCCAGAAGACCGGCGTTGGCCAGCGACTCCAGGATGCTCTCGGCAGCGCTGTCGTTGATGTCCAGGAGAGCCGCGGCGGCGCCCGGTGTGACCTCCGGCATCTCCGGGATGGCCAGCAGCCGGAAGGCCCGTGCCTTGGTGGCTCCCAAGGAGGCGTAGCCGAGCTCGAAGGCGGCTTCCACGGCCAGGCCGCCGGCCCGTAGTTCCTTGAGCCTGCGCGAGCGGTCGGTCAGCCGGGCCGTCAGCGAGGCGATCGTCCAGCGCGGGCGCGCGGACAGCCGCGATGCGGCGATGCGTACCCCGAGCGGGAGAAGCCCGCAGGCGTGCACCAGGCTGCGCGCCGCCTCGGGTTCCTTGGGCAGGCGTTCCTCGCCCGCGATCCGCTCGAGCAGGGCGAGTGCCTCCTGCTCGGTGAACGGCTCCAGGCCGGTACGGCTGGTGACGGGGAGACAGGTCAGGGGGGTACGGCTGGTGACCAGGGCGGCGCACCCGGCCGTGCCGGGCAGCAGCGGCCTGACCTGTTCGCTGTTGACAGCGTTATCGAGCAGCAGCAGGAGACGCGAGCCGGCCAGCCGGGTCCGGTACAGCGCCGTGCGTTCGGCGTGATCAGCGGGGATGTTGCTCGCGGACACGCCCAGGGCGAGCAGGAACGACTGCTGGACCGTGTAGGGGTCCGCCGGGTCGCTGCTGGCGCCGCGGAGGTCGACGTACAGCTGACCGTCGGGAAAGTGATCGCGTGCTCCGTGGGCGGCGTGGACGGCCACGGTGGTCTTGCCGACCCCGCCCATGCCGTGGATGACGCACACGGCCGCTGCCACGGCGGTCTGCCCATCGGCGCCGGAAAGGATGCGGCGAAGGTTCACCACCGTCTCCTGGCGGCCGGTGAAGTCCGGTACGTCCGGCGGCAGTTGAGCAGGGGGTATCCAGACCGGCGCGGGTGCCTGTGCGGCCTCGGCGACGGCGTCCGGGCCGGTCGCCGACGCGGCGGCTTCCGGCGCCGCCAGCCCCGGGTCGGACTGCAGAATGCGCTGGTGCAGGCGAGCCAGATCAGGACCCGGCTCTATGCCGAGTTCCTCGGACAGGAAGCGGCGCGTTCGGCCGTACCCCGCGAGCGCGTCGGCCTGCCGGCCGCAGCGGTACAGGGCGAGCATCTGCAGTGCGCGGAGCCCTTCGCGCAGCGGATGCTCGTCCGCCAGCGCGGACAACTCCGCTGCGGCCTGGGAGTGTCGTCCCAGTTCCAGTTCCAGACCCAGCCGCTTTTCGAGCAGGACCAGCCGGCGTTCGGCAAGCCGGTCGCGCTGGCGCCCGGCATAGTCCCCCGGTACGCCTGTGAGCGGTATCCCGTCCCAGAGGCCGAGTGCCTCGCCCAGCAGTCCGGTGGCCCGCTCCGCGTCTCCCGCGTCCATGGCGTGCTCCGCGTCGGCTGCCAGCCGTTCGCAGAGCGTGGCGTCGAGGGCTCCCTCGTCCAGTCGCAGCGCGTAGCCGCCGGCCACCGAGACCAGGGTGGCCGGGGCACGTGGATCGGGCTCCAGCACCGTCCGCAGCCGGGAGACGTAATTGCGCAAGGCCACCGCCGCGCTCGCCGGCGGATCCCATCCCCAGATGCCGTCCAGCAGTTCCTGCACCTGGGCCACCTGGCCTCCGCGCAGCGCCAGCGCCGCCAGTACCGCGCGCTGCTGCGCCGGTCCTATGTCCAGTTCGCGATCGGCCCGCCACGCCCGCAGCGGCCCCAGCACCGCGATTCTCAGCCCATCCACGTTCTCTGTACTCCTGTAACTGCCGCTCTTGCCCCCGCCGTCAGCTTGTGACGAGTCATGTACAAATCGTCACTTACCAGGAAGTTACGGGCTCTTGACACCTGTTCCGCAGAATTCGATCTACGCGATGTGGTGCTTGTCGGATGCTTGTCCGACGCCAGTGCCGCACCGCTTTCGGTGCCTCGCTTCTGCGGCGCCGCCATCGACGCAGGTCACGATGCGTTCGTACTGCCGCTCCACCCGGCTGACGCCGAGTGGTCGCTGCTGGCGGCTTCGGTATGTGGTGGCGCGCCGGAGCCGACCATCCGCTCTCACACCTCTGAGTGACCTTGTCCCATATTGCCCCGAAACCCGTTGCCCCCGTTGTCCCCGTCGCATCAGTGCCGCGCGGCCCCGATGGTCGCCGCGTCGGTGGACGCGACGCCGCGCAGAGTACCGTACGACCGCCGCGCCCCTTGCGAGCTGTTCGAAATACGGACAGTTCTGCGGCTGACCAGCCGAAACGTCGGGTCGCCCCCGATCTGATCGGCAGGGAGCGCGAACTCGACACCATCAAGCAACTGGTCTCCGAAGGGACTTCACGCAGTACCGCCGTTCTCGTCCGGGGCGAGGCCGGCAGTGGAAAGAGCGCCCTGTTGCGGGCGGCTGCGGAGGGTATCCGCAGGGAGGGTGACACCGTCGTGTCGGCATCGGGCGACATGATGGAAAGCGGCTTTGCCTTCGGTGTGGTCCGCCAGCTGTTCGAGCACCTCGCCCGGACCGCGGACGGCGATCCTCACTCGCCGCTCTCCGGGCACGCCGCAGGCGCCGCACAGCTGATCATAGCTCCGGAGCCCCGGCGCAGCGGCGTCCCGGCCCGCCAACAGGACGAGGAAGTCCTCAACAGCCTCTACTGGCTGGCGGTGAACCTCACCACGAACGGCCGGCTGGTCGTCGTCATCGACGATCTGCAGTGGGCGGACGCGGACTCACTGCGCTGGCTGCACTTCCTGCTGCGGCGCGCGGGCAACGACCTGCCCCTGGTCGTTCTCGCCTCGCTCGGGCCGGAGCAGGCATCCGAGAACGAGTGCGTGCGGGATGCCGTATTGTGGCTTTTCCGTCATCAACTCACCCTGGACTCCCTTGGGGACGACGCCGTCGCCGCCGTTGCCCAGGACGTCCTGGGCACGACCGTGGAGACCTCCTTCCTCACTGCCTGCCGCGCTGCGACAGACGGCAATCTGTTTCTGCTGCAGGCCCTGATGCGGACGATGAGGGCGTCGGGAGCAACTCCCGCCACCCTCACCGTGGAAGAGCTCACCCGGTACATCCCCGTGGGAGTCGGGCAGGCCCTTCACGGCTTGATCAAGAACTCCGGTCCGCACGCGCTCGCGACGGCCGAGGCCCTGATGGTGCTCGACGGATCCGCCGACATCGTTCTCGTCGCCGGCGTGGCCGAGTTGACCGAGGAGGCCACCCGGGACGCCGTGCACGGACTCGTCCGAGCCGGGCTGGTGAAGGTTTCCGAGGACGCCGTGACCTTCGCGTGCCCCGTCATCGCTGTCGCCTTCGGCGGCGAGGTGCTGCCCAGCCGGCGGTCCGAGTTGCACGGTCGTGCGGCGCGTCTGCTGCTGGCACAGGACGCCCCGGTGGAGTTGATCGCCGCCCACCTCCTCCTGGCACCGCTGGGACTCCCCGGTGCCGCCGACGTTCTGCACACAGCCGCGGCACAGGCGATGGAACGCCCTCTCCCCGCAGAAGCGATCACTCTGCTCCGGCGCGCCCTGCGCGAAGTCCTCAGCGAGGAGTCGAGAGCGACGGTGCTGATCGGCCTCGGCACGGCAGAACTCGCCACCAGCGTCCCGGACGCGGTCCGCCACCTCCGACGGGGCCTGGACCTGTCGCGGGACGCGACCGAGCGGACCGCTGCCGCGCGCACGCTCGCACGAGCGCTGTTCGCACTCGACCGCTACCCCGAGGGCCTGGCCGTGCTCAAGCGCACCAGCGCGAGCCTCCGGCCGGTCGACAGCACGAACGCCCTTCACCTGGAGGTCGACTTCCTGTACGGCAGCGTGAGCCTGCTCGCCTCGTCCGCGGCCGCGAGGGAACGGCTGCAGGAGCTCCGGATCTCCGACGCGGACGGCGGTGCCGCGGAGCGACCGCTTGCCGCACTCCTCAGTCTGCGGGCACTCATGAACGGCAAGGATCCCGGCGAAGTCGTCTTCTTCGCCCGGCAGGCGCTGAGCCAGGGCCTGAACCCGACCGAGGGCGAATCCCTGGTGTACTTGGGCGCCGTCCTCGCTCTCGGCGCCGCAGGCCAGGCCGAAGGGGCGCTCACCTACGCCGACGCCGCCGTGGACGAGGCCCGCGCCCGTGGATCGGCGCTGGGGTACGCGTATGCCGTCAGCGCCCGTGCCGGTCTGCGCTGCAGGCTGGGCCAGGTGCAGGAATGCCGGGACGACGCCCAGGCCGCGCTGGAGACACTCGGCGATATCGGTGTCGATCCGCGCAGCACGCACAGCGTCGACGCCCTCGCCGTACTGATTGACGCCCTGACGAAACAAGGAGAGATCGACGAGGCGGCCGCGCTGCTCGAGGAGGGCGGGCTCACCGGCGACCTGAACGGCCACTGGATCAACGACTACGTGCTGCTGGTACGCGGACGACTGCGGATGGCCCAGGGCAGGACGCGGGACGGGCTGGCCGACTTCCTGTTGAGCGGTCACCGGACCTGCGCACGCCAACTGTCCGGCGCGGGTGTTCTGCCCTGGCGATCGGAGGCGGCCCTGGCGCACGCGGCACTCGGCGAGCGGGACGCGGCCATGGCGTTGGCGAGGGAAGATCTCGCCCTCGCCCGTTTCTGGGGTGTCCCGGACTTCGAGGGCCCGGCTCTGCGCGCCGTGGGCCTCGTCACCGGCGGCACCGAGGGGTTCACCATGCTGCGCGACGCCGTGGAGATCCTGGAGGGGACGGCGGCGAGGTACTCCTACGCGCAGGCATTGGCCGACTGCGGTGCCCACGCGCGCAGGGCCGGGGATCTCCCGGCGGCACGGATCCACCTGCAGCAGGCTGTCAGCGTCGCGCACCAGATCGGCGCGACGGTCGTCGCCGAAGGGGCCATGGCCGAGCTGCGGGCGCTCGGCGACCGTCCGCGCACCCGCGCCTTCCAGGGCGTGGACTCCCTGACACCCACCGAACGGCGCGTGGCGGGCCTGGCCGCCCAGGGCATGACCAACCGGGATATCGCCCAGCACCTGTTCGTCGGTCTGCGCACGGTGGAGGTGCACCTCACCAACGCCTACCGCAAGCTCGACATCGACGGTCGCCCCGGTCTCGCGGAAGCACTGTCGCGGACGGACGACGACTGAGCCACTCCGGCCCGCGCACGAGCGTGACGGGCGGGCCGGACCGGTTACGAACGCCACGCCGGCGTTGCCCGGAGGACCGGCACGGCCGCCACCGTGTTCCGGGCAATTTCGGTGAACGGTCCGCGATCGCTTCGGTGACCCGGCCACTTCATGCCGGTCCCGCCCGACTGGCCGACCGTCCGGGGACGCGGAAGCCTGGTCCGGTGATCAGGCGCGGCCAAGCCCGTGTCCCGCGCTCACCCATCCGTCCCCTGACGAAACGGAACAGCCATGAGTGGTCCCGACACCCCCGCCATCTTCTACTCCCCTCATCAGGACGATGAGACGATCGGCATGGCCGGTGCGATCCGGGAACACAAGGAAGCGGGCCGGGCCGTCCATCTGGTGCTGCTCACCAACGGGATCAACCAAGGTCTTCTCGACATCATGAACGGCCTCAACGGGCCGTGTCCGCTGGGTTCGAACTGCCGGCAGCCCGACCACAGACCGGGGCTGTCGATGGACGACCTGATCGCGGGGAGGACCGCCGAGTTCCACGCAGCCGCCGAACAGCTGGGCGTGGACGAAGTGCACACCATGGACCTGGACGACGACCACGTCGTCACGAACCGCTCCGGATTCACGGAACGCCTCAAAGAGGTGATCCTCGACTTCGAAGGCCGCTACCCGGGAGCCTCGCACAAGCTGGTCAGCGGATGGCGTGACCAGGTCCCCTCGGAACCCGGCCCGAACCCCACCCACTCGGCCTGCCGTGACGCCGCGGAGGCCCTTCGGGACCGGATATCGGACTTCCGATTCCACTGGACGTACGCGTACTTCCGCTTACAGCGCGCCCGCAGCGCCGACTTCGTCCTCGACCTGACCGAATCGCAGTTCGAGGCCAAGCGGCGGGCCATCCTCGAGTACAACCGCTGGGAGCCGGACAACGGCCGGTACGCACTCGGGTACCACAGCGTCAGCACCCTGCTGGAGAACGCGTACAACGATCCCCGCGAGTACATCGACATGCTGCACTGACCCCTGCGTCGCAGCAGTGCCATGGGGCCCGGCAGGCGTGTCGGGCCCCGTGCCGTGTCAGGACCTCGTGCCGTGACAGGACCCCGGGCCACCGAAGTGGGGACCGGGGGGTGCTGACGGGGACACCCAAGGGTTTGGCCGGATCGGGGTTCACGGCTTGCACGGGACCTCCTCGCGTTGGTGAAGTCGGATGCACCAACAGGGCTTCCGCAGCGGCGCCCTGTTGAGTGACCTCCTCACTGCCGCGACATCACGGCCGCCCGGCGGGGCGCCGTTCCAGGGAATTCGTGCGCATCGCGCACAGCCAACCGCTGTCGTCAGGGCCCATCGCCCGGGCAGTCCAGGAGAGCAACCGGCGAATGCAGACGAAAGCAGGTGACGCCATGCTGAATTCGGGAAGCGAGGGCACAGGGAGACAGGCGAGCCGCACCGCTGACGAATTTGTTCGCGGGCAGAGCGCGTCCGACGATCTCGGGGGAGTCCGGGACCTGTTCGACTCGTTCAAGAAGGACGACCAGGGTCACATATCCCGCGCCGAGGTCGTGGCCCGGCTCCAGCAGGCCGGCATCACTGCCGATGACCCGCGCATCAGGGACGTCTGGGCCTTGTTGGGGGACTCGGGCACGGACACCGGACGGCTGGACCCCGCACAGTTCGCGGCGCTGTGCCAACGGAACAGGCGGTTGGTGGCCCGTGCCGTCACCGGCGACCTCGTCGTGCCGGACTTCCCTTCCTTCGTTGCCGACATCACCGAGATCTACGAGAGTCTGCTGCCCGAGAAGGGCGGCCACGTCGCCGACTACATCCCCCAGCTGAAGCGGATACCTCCCGACCAGTTCGCCATCGCGGTCTGCACGGTGGACGGCCAGCGTTTCGCGATCGGCGACGCCGGTGTGGGCTTCTGCGTGCAGTCGGTCTGCAAGCCGATCAACTACTGCCTCACGCTGGAGGAGCACGGAGCCGATGTGGTCCACCGGCACGTGGGGCGGGAACCCAGCGGACTCGGCTTCAACGAACTGTCGGTCAACGGGGACGGGCTGCCGCACAACCCGATGATCAACTCTGGTGCCATCATGAGCTGTTCGCTGATCGAGCCCTCGCTCGACATCGCGGATCGCTTCGACCACGTCGCGGACACGTGGTGGAGGCTCTCGGGCGGCAGCCCCGTCGGCTTCAACAACGCCGTCTACCTGTCGGAGAGGCAGACGGCCGACCGCAACTTCGCCCTCGGCTACTTCATGCGCGAGCACGGAGCCTTCCCGACCGACACCGACCTGATCGAGACGCTGGAGTTCTACTTCCAGTGCTGCGCCGTCGAGCTCGACACCGGAGCCCTTGCTTCGGTGGCCTCCACGCTCGCGAACGGCGGGGTCGTGCCGCTGTCGGGCGACCGCGTCTTCTCCACGGACTCCGTGCAGAAGTGTCTCTCCCTCATGTCCTCCTGCGGGATGTACGACTACTCCGGCGAGTTCGCCTTCAGCATTGGCCTGCCGGCGAAGAGCGGGGTCTCGGGAGCCCTCATGCTGGTCGTCCCCCAGGTCATGGGGATCGCCATCTGGTCGCCGCGCCTGGATGCGCTGGGGAACTCCGTGCGCGGCATCGAGTTCTGCAAGCAACTGGTCGAGAAATACAACTTCCACATGTACGACTCGCTCGTGGGGTGCGACCGAGGGGGGAAGCGCGACCCGAGGCTGAAGAAGAACCAGACCGCGATCGAAGGGACGATCCGGCTCCTCTGGTCGGCGAGCCAGGGCGACCTCGACGGAGTACGCACCTGTCTGGCGTCCGGAGTCGACCCTTCCTCCTGCGACTACGACGGACGTACGGCGCTTCACCTGGCGGCGTCCGAGGGGCGCCTCGCGGTCGTCACCCATCTGCTGGAGCAGGGCGCCGACGTCGGAGCGGTCGACCGGTGGGGCGGGACCCCGCTCTCCGACGCGGAGCAGGGCGGCCACACCGCTGTCGTCGAGGCTCTGAAACGGGTCGCCGACCCTCGTGGCGTCTCCTCGTGCCGCAATGCGGACGGACGGACCCCGGCCGGGTCCTGAGACGGCACTCCACCCACGGACCCCCGCGCTCCGAGAACCTGCCGCACCGCACGGTACCGGCGGCGACCCGAGCCGGCCATCACCCACCGACCACCGGGACGGGATCTCCTCGTTCCCGGCACCTACAAGAGAGAAGAGCCATGAGCTACCTCGCCGAGTACATCTGGATCGACGGCACCGCGCCGACCGCCAAGCTGCGTTCGAAGACGAAGGTCCTCACCGACGGTGCCGAGCCGACCACCTGGGGCTTCGACGGTTCCAGCACCAACCAGGCCGAGGGCCACGCCTCTGACCGGGTGCTCGAGCCGATGTTCTCCTGCCCGGACCCGATCCGCGGCGGCGAAAACCTGCTGGTGCTCTGCGAGGTGCTGAACACCGACGGCACCCCGCACGTCTCCAACACCCGCGCCGAGCTGGTTCCCGTCGCGGATCGCTTCGCGGCCCAGGCTCCGATCTTCGGCATCGAGCAGGAGTACACCTTCTTCGACGGCACCCGCCCGCTGGGCTTCCCCGAGAGCGGCTTCCCGGCCGCGCAGGGCGGCTACTACTGCGGTGTTGGCGCGGACGAGATCTTCGGCCGCGAGATCGTCGAGAAGCACCTCGCCCGCTGCCTGGCCGCGGGTCTGGGCATCTCCGGCATCAACGCCGAGGTCATGCCCGGTCAGTGGGAGTTCCAGGTCGGCCCGCTGTCCCCGCTGGACGTCGCCGACCAGCTGTGGATCGCCCGCTGGCTGCTCCACCGCACTGCCGAGGAGTACGGCGTCTCGGTCACCCTCGACCCGAAGCCGGCGAAGGGCGACTGGAACGGCGCCGGCGCGCACACCAACTTCTCCACGAAGGCGATGCGCGAGCGGTACGACGCGATCATCACCGCCTGTGTGTCGCTCGGCGAGGGCAGCAAGCCGCTCGACCACGTCAAGAACTACGGCGCGGGAATCGACGAGCGCCTGACCGGTCTGCACGAGACCGCCCCGTGGGACGAGTACAGCTTCGGCGTTTCCGACCGCGGCGCCTCGGTCCGTATCCCGTGGCAGGTCGAGCAGGACGGCAAGGGCTACATCGAGGACCGCCGTCCGAACGCGAACGTCGACCCGTACGTCGTGACCCGGCTGATCGTCGACACCTGCTGCACCGCGCTGGAGAAGGCCGGCCTGGTCTGACCCCCTACGGC
>NZ_JBSGZO010000305.1:0-10615 GCF_053611045.1 Streptomyces sp. NPDC054841
TCATACTGGGCGTATTCGGGCGATCCGACAACGCAGCGAGGTGCCGTAGCTGTCGTCGTGCGCCCGCCGGGGATTACGGGACAGCCCTTAGGTCCCGGGCGGCGCCCCTGGTCGCGTGATCGCTCCGGCATGTCCCGCGCCGGGACAGCCGCCGCCCTGGGTCGCCGTGGCACGCTGGGGCGCCGATGAACCCGGGCCGCCGCTGGAGCCTCGATGACGAGTCTTGTCTTTGACCTGTACGTTCGCGCCACCCCGCAGGAGGTCTGGGCCGCGCTCACCGATCCGGCGATGGTGCCGCGCTGGCGTTTCGGCATGACCTTCGAGACCGACTGGCAGGCAGGCTCCCCGCTGACCACCCGGTCGCCGGACGGCCAGGGCAGCGTGCAGCAGGCGGTGCACGCTCAGCACCTCGTCTACGACTGGCACCAGACGGACCAGCCGGACCTCAACGGGGGCCGGCCGTCCGTCGTCTCCTACGAGCTCGACCCGATGGGCGAGGTCACGCATCTGAACGTGGTGCACGGCGGACTCGACCCGGAGGGCGAGTTCCTCAAGATCGTCAAGCCGGGCTGGCCGATGCTGCTGTCCAGTCTGAAGAGCCTCATCGAGACCGGGGAGCCGCTGAACTTCCCGGTGCAGGGCTGACCGGATTCCGGTTCGGGAAAAATCTTGCTCGAATTTCCGCGGGGATGTCGAAAACGCGGCGTGTGCTTCTACCTACCCGTGAGAGCGTCACGAGGGCGCCCCGCAGGACAAGGAGCGGACCATGAAGTACATGCTGCTGATGCAGTTCAGCGAGACGACCGTCGACTTCCCCCGGATCGACACCTGGACCCCCGAGGAGATCCAGGCCCACATCGCGTTCATGCATGACGCGAACAAGAAGATGGTGGACAGCGGGGAGTTCGTGGACGGGCAGGGCCTGGCGATGCCGGAGGCCGCGAGGATCGTCAGGGCCGGGGCCGCGGGCGGCTCGCCCGTCGTCACCGAGGGGCCGTTCCCGGAGACCAAGGAGTTCCTGGCCGGGTACTGGATCGTCGACTGCGAGACCGTGGAGCGGGCGGTGGAGCTGGCCGCGTTCGTCTCGGCCGCTCCCGGGCCGGGCGGCGCCCCGCTGAACATGCCGATCGAGGTGCGCCAGGTGATGTCGGCACCGACCGAGGACGTGTGAGCGCTGACCGGAGCCGACCGGACCGCCGAGGACCTGCTGCGTGAGCTTGCGCCGCAGGTCGTCGGCGTGCTCACGCGGCGGTACGGGGATTTCGGCGCCGCGGAGGACGCGGTGCAGGAGGCGCTGCTGGCGGCGGCGCTGCAGTGGCCGCAGGAGGGGCTGCCGCACAATCCCCGGGGCTGGCTGATCCAGGTCGCGAGCCGGCGTATGACCGAGCAGCTGCGCAGTGAGCAGGCGAGGCGCCGCCGGGAGGATCTTGCCGCACGGCGTGAGCCCTGGGACCGGCGCACGGCGCCCGCGGCGGACAGTGAGGCGGCGGTGGATGAGGACGACACCCTCACGCTGCTGTTCATGTGCTGCCACCCCGCGCTGACGCCGTCGGCGGCGATCGCGCTCACGCTGCGGTCGGTCGGCGGACTGACGACGACGGAGATCGCGCGGGCCTTCATGGTGCCGGACGCCACGTTGTCGCAGCGCATCAGCCGGGCGAAGCAGCGCATCAAGGCGTCGGGGGTGCCGTTCCGGATGCCCGACGAGGACGACCGGCAGCAGCGCCTCGACGCCGTTCTGCATGTCCTGTACCTCATCTTCAACGAGGGCTACGCGACGAGCGCCGGCCAGTACCTGCAGCGCGTCGAGCTGTCCCGGGAGGCGATCCGGCTGGCCCGGGCGCTGCACCGGATGCTCCCCGAGGACAGTGAAGTCGCCGGTCTGCTGGCGCTGATGCTGCTCAGCCACGCCCGGAGCGCGGCGCGGACCGGTCCGGGCGGTGAGCTGATCCCGCTGGCCGAGCAGGACCGCGGCCTGTGGGACGCCGAGGCCATCGCCGAGGGCGTCGCGCTGGTCACCGAGGCGCTGCCGCGGGGTCCGCTCGGGCCGTATCAGGTCCAGGCGGCGGTGGCTGCCGTCCACGACGAGGCGAAGACGGTCGAGGAGACCGACTGGCCGCAGATCCTCGCGCTGTACGGGGTGCTGGAGCAGCTCTCCGACAGCCCGGTCGTCTCCCTCAACCGAGCTGTGGCCGCGGCCATGGTGCACGGCCCTCAGGCGGGTCTGCGGATCGTTGACGCCCTGGAGGCCGGTGGACGTCTGGCCGGCCATCACCGGCTGTACGTGGTGCGGGCCCATCTTCTGGAGATGGCCGGCGAGCGCGAGGCGGCGGCCGAGAACTACCGTGCGGCCGCGAACCGTACGACGAGCCTGCCGGAGCGGCACTATCTGGCGATCCGCGCCGCCCGGCTCGGCGGTGGCCCGAACGGTGCGGATCAGCGGTGAGAGGCAGCGGTGGGCGGCACGGCTGAGGGCCTGGGCTCAGCGCGGCACGGCTGAGGGCCTGGGCTCAGCGCGGCACGGCTGAAGACCTGGGCTCAGCGCGGCACGGCTGAAGACCTGGGCTCAGCGCGGCACGGCTGAAGACCTGGGCTCAGCGCGGCACCCGGCGCGGCTCCGGCGATGTGCGGTCGGCCTGGTCCGGGCGGGGCGCCAGTCCCGGCGCCAGGGCCAGGGTGACCGCGACCGATACCGCGGCCATCACGGTCATCGCCGTCGCGGGCGAGGTGAACTGCGCGACGGAGCCCGCGAGCACCGCCGCGACGCCCTGCATCGTGAGCATGCCGGAGGTGTGCAGTCCGAGGGCGTGTCCGCTCAGCTCGTGTGGCGTCAGCGCCATCAGTTGTTCCTGGAGCAGAAGGCTGGCCGCGTAGCCGATGCAGGCGAGCACGACGGCGGCCACCGCGACCGGCAGCGCCGGGCGCGCGGCGAAGACGAGGAACGGAGCGGCGAGCAGCAGACGCAGCGGAGCGCCGAGGCGCTCGCGCCACCGCCGCGGGACGAAGCGTCCCACCAGGATGTCCCCGGTCAGCATGCCGAGTGAGGCCGAGGCCATCAGCAGCCCGGCGTGTGAGGGCGCGTAGGAGATGAAGAGGGCTTCGCAGCCGACGATCAGCCCGTTGGGCACCCAGAGGGCGAGATACACATAGCGGCGCGGCCCGGACGACCAGAGCAGCGCGTTGTTCCGCCAGGTCTCGGCGACCGACGGCCGCCCGGCGGCACGTGGCGACCGCTTGCCGAGACCGAACCGGGCCACGGCGGCGGCGATGACGTACAGTGCCGCGGCCGTGAGCAGCGTGACGCGCGGCGAGAGCACGGTGACCAGCACTCCGGCGACCGCGTACCCGCAGATCTGCATCGTGCCGACGGACATGTTGAGGACGGAACGGCCCAGCAGATAGCCGTCCGTCGTGAGGATCTCGTTGAGCAGTCCGCCCCGTACGCCGCCGCCGACGGCCGCGATGGTCCCGAGGCCGAAGAGGATCGCGAAGACGGCCCACACCGGCAGCCCGGGGACGGCCATGACCGCGGTGCCCAGCCCGAAGACCAGCGCCATCGCGGTGAGCGCGGCGCGCGGCGGCAGCCGGTCGGCCGCCGACAGGAGCATGGTCGCACCGACCACCTGGGCGAGCGAGGGCCCGAACATGGCCAGCGCGGAGAGCAGCGGGGAGCCGGTCGCCGAGTGGACCAGTGTGCCCATCGCCAGCCCGCTCACGGTCGAGGCCGCGATCTGCGTGGTGGTGTTGAGGAACAGGGGGGTGAACTCCGGTGTGCGGAACAGCTCTCGGTAGGTGCGCATGCCGGGAAGTCTCGGGCGACCCGGCGCGACGGCGTTACTGTTTCGCGGGGAGGCGAAACGATGGGTTGGTGGCAGGTCGGTACGGACACGCTCGCGGGCAGCCGCTTCGTCCTCTCACCGCTGGCCGAGGTCACGGCGAGTCTGATGGCTCTGGAGCGGCCCTCGGCCGCGCATCCGGGCGAGCGGGCGTGGCTCGACGCCCATCTGCCCGCGTATCAGGAGCGGTTGGCCGCCGACCCGGTCACGGCGCTCCTCGTGCGGGCGGCACTGGGCCACCGGTGGACGGCGGACTTCCTCACGCCGCCACCGGCGGGCGAGGGCGAGCCCGCCTTCGAGGACGAGCTGGTGCGGATACGCGACACTCCGGCCGGGACCGCCCGGGCGGACCTGGAGGTGTCGCTGGGTGGCCCGCTTCCGGGCCCGCTGCACCGCGGCGATCTGCCGGAGCGCGCGGCGGCTCTGCTGGAGTGGGTGTGGGCGGAGGCCGTGCTGCCGTACTGGGCCCGGCGCCGGCGGATCATCGAGGCCGATGTCCTCGCGCGGACGGGGCAGTTGAGCCAGGGCGGCTGGGCCGCCGTGCTGGACGCCATGCGCCCGGGGATGGGCTGGCTCGGCGAGGGCCGGCTGCAGATCAATGCGTACGACAACCCACCGCGGGAGATCTCCGGGGCGCAGCTGCTGTTCGTCCCCGTCACTCCGCGCCACGGCTGGGTCGCATGGGACCAGCCGCACCGGTACGCGGTGGTGTACCCGTGCTCGGGCACTCTGGCCGGGCAGCCGGACCGGGCATCGGCGCCCGAGTCCCTGGGCCGGCTGCTCGGGCCCGGCCGGGCGGCCGTCCTCGTGCTCCTCGGCACGCCGAAGAGCACGACGCAGCTGGTGGCGCTGACCGGCCAGGGGCTGGGATCGGTGGGCCGCCATCTCAAGGTCCTGCTCGACGCCGATCTGCTCGAACGGCGGCGGGCGGGCCGGTCCGTGCTGTACCACCGCACGGCCGCCGGTGAGGCCCTGGTGAAGGCCCAGGAGGGCCGCTGAGGCCGGTCGGCCGATGCCGCGGAAGCCGGTCGGCCGATGCCGCGGAGGCCGGTCGGCCGATGCCCCTGGGGCCGGTCAGCCGATGTGGAACAGCGGGCCGGTGATGGTCAGACCGAGGTCGTTGCCGACGTACGAGAAGAACGCGAGCAGCGCCAGCGCGGCTCCGCCCAGCGCCACGTCCTTCAGGAACATCACTTGCTCCAGCTGACGCGTCCCGGGATCGCTCTCCTTCCAGAACGGGTGCATCAGGACCGCCGTCGGGAAAACGAACACGGCGAGGAGCAGCGCTCCCAGGTCCGCCCAGATGCCGAGGGCGACACTCAGCCCCCCGAGCAGCAGGAGCACCCCGCTGAGTACGGTTGCCGGCACGGGAGCCGGCAGGCCCTTCGAGGCTGCGTACGCGCCCATCTCCTTGGACTTGGTGAGGTGCCCCACGGCCGAGGCGAGGAAGACCACGGCGAAAAGGATGCGTCCAATCAACACCAGGACATCCATGCCGACCTCCCGGAATCGGAACGGTTGAATCACTTACATTCTCCCCCGGGTCGTGGAAATGATCTGCCGGGAGCGTTCGCCGCAGGTCACGCGGGGGGCGGAAGAGGCGCCCCGGACCCTCCCCGGGTGCCCCCTCGGGGCGCGACAAGGGTTTTCCCCGTATCGCGTTCATCTCGCCGTTCCCTACTGTCTGCCGCACCGGCGATTCCCAGCCTCTGACTCGTGAATGTCAGGTGCATGTAAACGCAGTGTTTCGTCCGGTGGCGGCTCTTGACCAGGGGCCGTCGCGCCGGCGGCGGCGCACGGGCCCACCCAGCCCGGGGAGCCGTGAATCGCGACCCCCCACATCGCAAATCGCGATTCCCAGCGCCGCCCGCCGCGCTCCGCACCATCAGTTGAAAGGGAACATCTTGAACGGTTCCGGACGGAGACTCATATCCGTCGTGGCTGCGAGCGCCACCATCCTCGGTGTCGCCGCCACCTCTTCCGTGGCGTTCGCCGCCGCCCCGGGGGACCCCTCGCCGAAGCCCGCCCCGGCTTCGCAGTCGATGACCACCCTGCCGGCCGCGCCGGTCGAGAAGGTCATCGTCACCTACAAGTCCAAGACGGCCGAGGCCGGTTCGAACACGGCGGCCGCGGGCGACGCGAAGGCCAAGGGCGCCGAGACCGGCGAGGGCCTGTCGTTCGAACGCCGGCTCGCGGGCGGCGCCGCCCTGGTGAACCTGGGCGGCGAGGCCTCCAAGCAGGACGTCGCCGACGTCATGGCCGCCTTCCGCGCCGACCCGTCCGTCGCCTCGGTGGAGCCCGACATCCGCGCCTACGCGATGGCGGTCACCCCGAACGACACGGAATACACCAAGCAGTGGGACCTCTTCGAGGCCACCGGTGGAATGAACGTGCCGGGCGCCTGGGACAAGGCCACCGGCAGCGGCGTCACGGTCGCGGTCATCGACACCGGCTACGCCGCCCACTCGGACCTGGCCGGGAACGTCGTGTCCGGCTACGACTTCATCTCGACGTCCGCCGACGCCCGTGACGGCAGCGGCCGTGACGCCGACGCCAAGGACGAGGGCGACTGGAACGCCACCGACGGCGAGTGCGGCGCCGGGTCCAAGGCGAGCAACTCCTCCTGGCACGGTACGCACGTCGCGGGCACCATCGCCGCGACGACCGGCAACAGCAAGGGTGTCGCCGGTATCGCGCACAACGCCAAGATCCAGCCGGTGCGTGTGCTCGGCAAGTGCGGCGGCTCGTCCGCCGACATCGCCGACGCGATCACCTGGGCGTCCGGCGGCAGCGTCCCCGGAGTCCCGGCGAACGCGACCCCGGCGAAGGTCATCAACCTGAGCCTCGGTGGCGCGAGCTCCACCTGCCCGAGCGTCTACCAGAACGCCATCAACGGCGCCGTCTCGCGCGGCACCACGGTCGTCGTCGCGGCGGGCAACAGCAACGCCAACGCCTCCGGCTTCACCCCGGCCAACTGCGCCAACATCATCAACGTGGCGTCGACCAGCCGTGAGGGCAACCGCTCCTTCTACTCGAACTACGGCAGCATCGTCGATGTCGCCGCGCCCGGCGGTGAGACGCGTCGTGCCACCGACACGCCCGGCACCGTCACCACGCCGGAGAACGGCATTCTCTCCACGCTGAACTCCGGTGCCACCACCCAGTCCGCGGAGAACTACAAGCCCTACCAGGGCACTTCGATGGCCGCGCCGCACATCGCCGGTCTCGCCGCGCTGCTGGAGTCCGCCAAGCCGGCGCTGACCCCGGCCGACATCGAGTCCGCGATCAAGACCAACGCCCGTCCGCTGCCCGGCACCTGCTCGGGTGGCTGCGGCGCCGGTATCGCCGACGCGACGAAGACCGTGAACGCCGTCACCGGCACCACCCCGGGGGGGACGACGTTCACCAACGGGACGGATGTCGCGATCAGCGACAACTCGACCGTGTCCTCCTCGATCGCCGTCACCGGACGCACCGGCAACGCCCCCGCCGCCCTCAAGGTCGACGTGGACATCAAGCACACCTGGCGCGGCGACCTGGTCATCGACCTGATCGCCCCGGACGGGACCGTGCGCAACCTCAAGGCCTCCTCCGGCTCGGACAGCGCCGACAACGTCCTCGCGACGTACACGGTCGACGCTTCCAGCGAGGTCGCCAACGGGACCTGGAAGCTGCAGGTCCGCGATGTGGCCTCGGGTGACACCGGCTACATCGACACCTGGAGTCTCACTTTCTGAGACAGCCGCACATCGGCATCACTGCAGGTCAGGGGCGCGTCCACCGGCATATGCCGGGGGCGCGCCCCGTCCCCGCTCCGGTCCAGACCTGTCCGCATGCCGGACTAGGGGCCTGGACTGGGGCGATGTGCTTCGTATTCTCTGCTCGAACGGGCAGGGGGCCCGCGCACGCCGGAAGGTGGTGGTGGGTACGTGACGTCCGCGTCATACCTGCCCGTACGCCCTGCCGGCGTGGGGGGACCCCCGGCGCCGGTCGGCCGGGCCGAACTCCTCGACCGCCTCGAACGGGTCCTGGGCACCCGCGGGCGCGCCCTGCTGACCGGTCCCGCCGGGGTCGGGAAGTCGGAGGTCGCCCTGGCCGCCGCCGCCCGCGCCGAATCCCGCGGTGAGACCGTGCTCCGGCTGGCCACACTCCCCACCGACCGCGGCATACCCGGCGCCGCCGCCGCCGCGCTCGTCGCGTCGGTCTCGGCGAGCGTGCCCCGGCCCGCGGCCGGGGATCCGGGCGGCTCCGACGGGTCCCGCGCGCACGACATCCTGGAGGCGCTGCCCGGTCCGCAGCGCAGTGCCGTCGCCATGCTGTGCCGCGAGGCGCCGGTCCCCGAGAGCGGCTGGGACCCCATCGCCCTGCGGCTCGCACTGGCGCAGATCCTCCGGGCCTTCGCGGCGCGCGGCCCGGTCCTGCTCGTCGTCGACGGCGTCCAGCGGATGGACGCCGCGAGCGCCGATCTGCTGCGGTTCGCCCTGCATCTGGCGCCGCCCGCGCTGCGGGTGATCGCCGTGGAGACCCCGGAGGCGTACGGGCCGGGCTCCGACGCGGTCGGTCCGGAGCCGCTGTGGGTGCCGTCCGAGGCCGACGTCCTGAACGTGGCGCCGCTGCACGCCGACGAGATCGCCGAACTCCTCATCCACCACCGGCTGCCGTCCCGGATGGCCGGCCGCATTCACCGGGCCAGCGGCGGGAACCCACGGCTCGCGCTGGCGGTCGGCCGGTCCCTGGCCGACGCGCGGACGCCGGTGCACCATGCCGAGGCGCTGTCCCTGTCCGGGCGCGCCCGCGATCTCGCCCGTCAGCTCCTCGGTGTCACCTCCCCCGCCGTGCGCGACACCCTCCTGCTGGCGGCACTGGCGCTGCGCCCGACGGCGTCGCTGATCCGCCGCGCGGGGCGCCCCACCGCCGAGGCCGACCTGGCCGCCGCCGAGCGGACCGGTCTGGTCTCGCTCACGGAGGACGGGACGGTGGCCTTCACGGCCGGCGTGCTGCCGTCGACCCTGGTGCACGACGCCTGCTGGACCCAGCGCAGCGAGGGTCACGCGGCCCTGGCGCGGGTCGTGGACGACCCTGTCGAGGAGGTTCGGCACCGGGCGCTGGCCACGGACATCCCCGACGAGCAGCTGGCCGCCGAGGTCGCGGCCGCCGCCGACGCGGCGCGGCGCCGCGGGAACAGCGCGCTGGCCGCCGAACTCGCCCTGCTCGCCGCCGAGTCCACGCCCGGCCGGCACGGTGCCCAGCGGATCGCCCGCCTCGTCGACGCCGCCGAGGAGGCCGCCCGCGCCGCCCGGGCCGATCTGGCGATGCGCGCCGCGACCGACCTGCTCGCCCGCGACGCCGCACCGCCCGACCGGGTACGGGCGCGGCTCGCCGTGCTGGACACGGCCGGGCAGGGGCTGACGGGGCTCGACGAGATCTACGTGCATGCCACGGAGGACTCCGAGGGCGACACGGCGCTGAGGGCGGCCGTCCAGCTCCGGCTCGCGGTGAAGTACGTGCTGGCCGACGGCGATCCCGTACGGTCCCGGGCCGCCGCCGTCGAGTCCGCCGCGCTGGCCGGCTCGGTGGGTGACCCGCGGACGGCGGCCAGGGCACTGACCGTCCAGGCACGTATGGAACGCGTACTGGGCTCACCGGACGCGGAGCAGGTCCTCGCCGAGGCGCGGGCCCTCGAAATGATCGAGCGCCCGCTCGGCGTCCGGAACGCCGCCCAGATCCTGACGATCCGTCACGCCCTGTTCGACGACCGGCTCGCCGACGCCCGCGACCAGCTGAACGCCCTGCTGCCGCTGGTCGAGCGCCGAGGCACGGTCGAGGACGCCATCGAACTGTTCCGTACGCTCGCGGAGGTCGAGGCCCGGCAGGGCCAGTGCGCGGCGGCGCTCTCGCACGCCGGGCGGTCGCTCGCCCTGACCCTGGAGGCCGGCCTCTCCCCCGGGCCCGCCTGGTTCGCGCTGGCCCTCGCCGAGACCGCGGGCGGCAGCTTCGCCCGCGCCGCCAGCTACGCACGTCGCAGCGCCCAGGCCTCCGAGGAGGAGGGCGACCATGTCTTTCTCTCCCGCAGCCTGTACGCGCTCGGCCGGGTCCAGCTCGTCACCGGTGATGTGGCGAACGCCCTGGAGACCCTGCGCCGGGTCCAGGCGAGCGAGCGTGCCCAGTCGGCTGTCGACCCGTCCATGCTGCGCTGGCACGAGGAGCTGGCCGAGGCGCTGCTGGCGAACGACGCCCCGGAAGAGGCGGCGGACCTGCTCGCCGACGTCCGTCCGGTCGCGGAACGCCTCGGCCGGACGACCGTGCTGCTCGGCTGCGACCGGGCGTTCGCGCTGTATCTCGCGGCGGGCGGAAAGCACGGTGACGCGGCGGCACTGCTGACGGACACGGCCGAGGCCTTCGGCGCAGCGGGCCTGCCCCTGGAACGCGGCCGGTCGCTGGTCGCGCTCGCCCGCGTGGAGCGCCGCCGCCGCAGACGGTCGGCCGCCCAGAGCGCGCTGCAGTCCGCGGCCACGGTCTTCGAGCGGGCGGGTGCTGCGCCGTGGCTGGCGCTGGCCACGGAAACGCCGTCCGGCGCCGCCGACGCCGCCCCGTCCCGCAGCGGCGCCCTGTCCTCCCTGACGGAGGCGGAGCTGCACCTCGCGCAGCTGGTTGGTCAGGGGGCGAGCAACCAGGAGGCGGCGGCCCGGCTCTATCTGAGCGTGAAGACGGTCGAGGCCCGGCTCACGCGTATCTACCAGAAGCTGGACGTGCGTTCACGCGCGCAGCTGGCGACCGCG
>NZ_JBSGZO010000306.1:0-10588 GCF_053611045.1 Streptomyces sp. NPDC054841
GCCTGATCCCTCACGGGGTCGGGCAAGGGGCGCCTTCGTGCGTCCGGGGTCAGACGCCTGGCGCAGCGTCGAAGCTGTACTCGTATCCGATGACGAGCCGGTGCGGCAGGCACCATTCGCCGTACTCGATGACGCCCTGGTCGTCCCAGAGACGATGTGCGCCGGCGAGGATTGGGGAGCCAACCCGGACGCCAAGGAAGTTGGCTTCACGTGCGTCGGCGTCGCGGCTGTGGACGTCGTCCCTGCCCGCGGTCACCCGGCGGCCGGTCGCTTCCTGGATCCGCGGCAGCAGGCCGACGGACTTGGCGGCGTTCGTCGACAGCAGCTCGGGCACCAGTGCGGCGAACGTCGCCGGGTACCAGTTGACGGCGAGCATCAGCCGCTGGATGCCCCTGCCGGTGTGCCACTGGCGGCGCACGACCTGGTCGCCGTCGTCCAGGTCGAAGATGTCGGCCACGTACTGCGGCGGGGCGACGAGCTCCGCCGTGGTCACGATCATCGTCTCGCCCTCGCCGAGGACGGACCCGGTACGCAGGACGCGGGTGATCCGGTCGTAGGCGCTTGGGGCGACGGACGGCGCGTTGGCGACGAACGTCCCGCGGCGGCTGGTGGTGATGTAGCCCTCGACCTGCAGGTGGTCGAGCGCCCGGCCGAGGGTGGCGACCGCGACGCCTTCGGCCTTGGCCAGGTCGCGCTGCGCGGGCAGCTTGGTCCCCTCCTGCAGCTGTCCGTCGAGGATGCGGCGCCGGATCCGTTCGGCGACCTGCATGTACGGGGGCTGCTGGTCGGTGTCCGGCATGGCGCCTCCTGATCGGGTGTCCTAGTCCACGGGTGAATGTACTAGGACACCGGTAACTCGTACGAGGGTTCGGCGTGTTGGGCCCTTCCCTACTGTCCTAGGTCACGCCACGTTCGTCCTAGGACACTCTCTGGAGGGGTCGTGATGACGACGCATGCCTTACCGCCCATCGGCACTTTGACCCAGCGTCAGCAGCGCGGCATGGACTGCGTCCACTGCGGGGTCGTCCTCACGCCCGCCACGGCGGCCGGCATCCCGGGTGAGCACTACTTCCGCCGTGCCGACATGCGCACCCGCTGGTACCCGCGGCGCTGCCGCAACTGCCCGAAGGGCGGTCAGTCGTGAGCACGGAGGCGAGCCCGTCCGGGACCGGCAACGGCTCGTGGAACGGCTACTGCTGGGCCTCGTTCCAGGACGGCCGTGCGCGCTGCACCCGCGACCCGGGGCACAAGGGCGACCACGAGGACTACTACAAGCCAGCGCGCTGGCCGAACCGCGGCCCGGAGCCACAGTGACCGCGTCCAACGTCGTGTGGCTGCCGTCCGCCCTGCCCTGCCGGGACCGGCCGGTACCGACCGCGCAGGCCCTCAGCTGGGACCAGTACGCCGGCCGGGCCTGTGTCGCCTGCGGCAAGCCGTTGACGAGCGGCGCAATCCCGCGCGGCATCGCCCGCGGCCGTCAAGGGGCCCACGTCCTGGACGTCGACGTGTGGTCCTGCCCATGAACTCCCGCCCGCTGCCATTGCGGCGGCTTGGGCAGCGGGCGGGGTACCACCATCAACCACTACGGGAGGACTCCCATGACCCAGACCGCGCGCGCCTTACTGACCGATGCACAGTTCAACGACGTCCGCGCCACCATCCTCGGCAACAACCCCGGCATGGAACCCGAGCTCGCCGGCCAGATCCTGGTCGACGCCCTCGCGTTCGTCGCCGCCGCGGCCTCCTCGCCCGGCCGCGCGCTCGTACCGTCCCGCGTGGTCGACGAGGGGTGGCACGCCCTGATCCTCCACACCTCGCTGTATCACCAGCTGTGCGCCCGGTTCGGCACCTTCGTGCACCACCTGCCGGAGCGGCCCGACCCCGGCCGCCACGACGAGGCCGTCATCGAGCGCACCATCGCCCACATCGAGGCCGCCGGCTACAGCGTCGACCGCGACCTGTGGCGCGGGCCGACCGACACCCTCGTCTCCGTGGCCGCAGAGTGCCAGCACTCGGACGAGTCCGGACCGATCGTGACCATCCCCAAGCCCAAGGGCTGACAGGCCTCTAGGCTGCGGCACGGAAGGGAGGACGCCATGTCCGAATGGATCGACCCGCGGTACGCGCAGCTCGTCGCGGCGTGGAAGCGCACGCAGCAGCCCGCCTCCCGGGATCCGGAGCCCCGCCCCACGCGCGGCTTCATCGTGCCGCAGCGCTAGCGCAGACCGCCCCGGCCCGCCGTCCCCCGTCGGCTGGCCGGGGCTTCTTCATGTCCTCATGGAGCCCCTGCCTCGCCGACGGGGCAGGGGCGCCGGTGCGTCCGCCTACCCAGGAATCCCACCCGGATGCATCCGGATCCGAGCGGGGCACGAGCCGCCGCATGCGTGATCGTTAGCGCTTCGGCTGAGCTTTGGCTGAGCAGGCGCCCGGTATACCCGCTGAAACAAGATCAGCCCCACGTCAGATGCGCTCTGACCTGGGGCTGAGTGGTAGGCCGTGTGGGACTCGAACCCACAACCAACGGATTAAAAGTCCGCTGCTCTGCCAATTGAGCTAACGGCCCTCGGCGAGTCATCCCTGAGCATAGCCGGACGACGCCCGGCATCCGATCGGGTATCGGGTGCAGGGCGTCGTCCACCGGGTTCCCGGTGGTGTCACAGACCGGGATACAGACGGGCGGGGCCGGTTCCACGGACACTCGCAGGTCGCCCAGGAGTACCCGCGCGTCCTCCCCGTGCCCACCCGCGTCGCCCGCCGGGGCCCGTCAGAACAGGGCGCGGTAGTTCTGCCAGCCCGTCGCCACCGTCACCGTCGACCCGAACGACCCCTTGCCGTCACCCTTGTTGCGGAGGAGTTTGCCGTTCGTGTCGCGGGAGAGCAGGTCCGGGAAGCCGTCGCCGGTGATGTCGCCGACCACGGTGATCTCCTTGCGGCCGGCTCCCCAGTCGCTGAAGACCAGCGTGCGCGGCTTGAACGTGCCGGTGCCCGTGCCGTCGTAGCGCCAGACCTCGCCGCCCGCGTCCCGGGCCAGCAGGTCCCCGAGGCCGTCGCCGTTGAGGTCGGCGGCGCCCATGATGGTCCAGCCCATGAAGCCGGAGCCGACCTTCACGGCGGGGTCGAGGCCGGCGCGGCTGTTGCCTCGGTAGAGGAAGAGGATGCCGGTGGAGGCCTGCCGGGCGAACAGGTCGGGGCGGCCGTCGCCGGTGAAGTCGGGCGAGTAGGTGATGGCGTCGAAGCCCTGCCAGCCCTTGCCCATGAGGTGGTGCGGCCGGGTGGGGTCGATCGGGTTGGCGCCGGGAGCCCGGTAGAGATTGCCGTCAGGGGTGCGCAGGAGCACGTCGCTGCGCGGCTCGTCCCCGGTGTTGGAGCCGTACGGAATGATGAGCGTGCGCGGGTCCCAGCCGGTCGTCGCCCAGGAGCGGGCGCCTCCCGCGAGGTGGTGGACGGCGGCCTTGCCCGTCGTCGTCATCGAGTAGAACTCGCCGTAGCCGTCATTGCTGGAGTCGCGGTACGCCGCCCACCCGTCGACGAGGCGGAGCGTGCCGCTCAGCCGCGCTTCCTGGTCCGCGCCGTCCGCCGGCCGCGCGGCCACGGTCCACCCGTACGCCCCGCTGACCGGCCACTTCGGGTACATGGCCGACTCGTCCCAGGTGGCCCGTACGAGCGCCCCGGTGCGTTCCGTGCTGGTGCCCTCGTCGAACAGCCGCCCGTAGGCATCCCTGACCGCGAAAGTACGGGACGCGGTCGGCCGGCTCATCCGCCACTCGCCCCGCCACGGCCATCGCAGTGCGCTGACCGACGGCTGGGTGGCGGAGTGGACCACGGTGAGCGGGCTGCGCGGCACGGTCACGGGCTTGACGTGGATACGGCCCGAGGTGTCCATGAACGCCACATGGCCGCCGTACCGGTCGACGCTCCACGTACTCGGCCCATACCCGGCGCCACTGGCGAACGTGCTGGTCAGCGGCGCACTGCCGGCTCCCTTGTGGAAGTCGGTGAGCAGCAGCGACCCGCCCACCTGGGCGTGTTCGAACCGCACGAGGAAGCCGTCGCCGAGCTGTGTGTCGTGGCTGAAGGGGACCGTGATGTTCTTGCCGGTCGCGTGGTCCCAGACACCGGCCTTCTGCCCGACTCTGCAGTTCCAGTACAGCCAGCGGCCGACGGACTGCAGCTCGTCGGGGCGGCAGCCGGAACCGAGGTTCACCTCGGGCGAGTTGACCTTCGTCTCCACGTCGTACGAGCTGACCGTGCCGGTGCTCGTGCCCGGCTTCCAGATCTTCGAACCCCAGATCCCGACCGGGGTGATCGAGCGGGTGTGGACCACGGGGGGTCCGTCCTGGCGGGCGATGTTCATGATGTACTGCTTGCCGGTGCTCGGCTCGTCCACGGCGACGTACGCACCGTCCGCGGCCACCACGCCCTGGAAGGTGTTGAGCGTCCCGACGGAGTGGACGGTCTGCACGTTCGGCCGCTCGACGTCGACGACGGTGTGGTTGTAGCCCCACGGATGCGTGAACACGAACTGGCCGTCGCCGGTCCCCCACAACTCGGTGGGGAAATCCCTGCATTCGTCTCTGGGGTCGCCCGGAGGACAGGGGTACTCGTCCCAGACATCGGACGCGATCGTCTTGCGCGGACCCGCCTCCGGAGTGCCGGTGACGGCGAGGTCGTACAGGTACAGCCCGCGTTCGCGCTGCGGGTCGACGCGCGCCGCCACGACGAGCTGACCCGCCGAGAGCGCGATCCGCTCGGGAGAGGCTGGCTCACCCTGGTACGTGCCGAGGTCGATGACGACCTCCTGCGGCTCCTCCGCCGTGGTGGCGGCCACCGCCGGTGGAGTGAACCCGAGGCCGCCGGCAACGAGTGCGACGGCGGCCCCGGCCGCGAGCGACGTACGTCTGCAGGTGTTCCTGCCGGTGGTCATGCCCAGCCCCCTGTTGGATGCCCCATCATCGTCCTGGAAGCTTTGACCACCGGGAGCCGCTCGTGGTTGTACAGCTTTGAATGATTGTCAGGACAGGTAGGTGTACCGCTTCCAGTACTTGTCCGTGATCTGCTTCGCCCCGAAGAAGCTGCCCGCGTGGTTCGCGTTGTACAGGTAGGCGGCCCCCCACGACGTACGGGCGATGACGTCCTGGCGGCCGTCCCGGTCGAAGTCGCCCGACGCGACGACGGTGTTGAAGGAGTTCCAGCCCGCCCCGGCCTTGATACGGGGCAGGAATCCGCCCCGGCCGTTGCCCGGGTACAGCCACAGATCACCCTTGCCGTCACGGGCGAGGAGGTCGGGGCGTGCGTCCCCGGACAGATCGCCACGGCCCGTGATCACAGTGAACTGGCCCCAGCCGACGCCGATCTTCACGCGTGCACCGACCCCGCCGGATCCCGTCCCGGGGTGCATCCACAGGTACCCGGAGGCGTCCCGGCCGACGACGTCCGGCTGGCCGTCACCGGACAGATCGCGGACGGCGAAAAGACGGTTGTAGCGGCTCCAGCCCGTACCGAGGCTGACCCGGGTGCCGGGCTCGAGGTTCTCGCCGACCGGAATCCGGTAGAGAGTGCCGCCCGGTGTGCGGCCGAGCAGGTCGGCGTAGCCGTTGCGGTTGAAGTCGCCGGCCTGGAGCAGCAGGTTGTACTCGTCCTCGAAGAGCTGGCCGGTGCCGTTGACCGGGTCCTTCGTGTACGGCCCGGACTGCAGCAGGTCGAAGATGCCGGGCCCGGGCTCGCGGCCGAGCACCGAACCGGTGGTCCAGTGGTCGAGGTCGACGTCCCTGGTCCACCCCTCGATCACCGGACGGTACGTCGGCACCGCGGTGTAGAGCCGGAAGCCGTCCCGCACGCACGCGGCGGCCCCGGTCGCGGAGAAGGCAACCAGCTTGCCGCCCGCCACGAGAGCGCCGCCGGAGTCCCCGGTGCACTGCTCCTTCGGGTCGGGCGTCGGTGTGCCGGGCGCGGCCGAGGTGCAGATCATCCCGGGCGGCAGGCTGCTGCCCAGCCCGAGCGCGGCGGCGCAGTCGGCGCCGCGGCGCACCACGACCTGCTCGGTGTGCTTGACGCGCTGCTCGGACGCACCGGCCGGAGCCGCCCACGAGTAGAACGTCGCGGGCTTCCCCGCCGCATAGAGGACGGTGTCCGCCGATCCGGCGAGGACCGGCTTCCCGTACCGGGAAGGATCGACGTGACTGTCGATGAGGACACCGACACCGGCCTGGCGGGTGGTCGCGTCGAACTGCGGGTGGGTGCGGTAGTCGGGCCTGTTGGTGCCGCTCTCGATCTGGCCGGTGGCCAGGTTGTAGTCATACGCGAAGTCCGTGTCGGACCGGCCCGTGAAACAGTCCGGCGCCGCGAGGGTCCGGGTGGCCGAGAGGACGATTCCGGTGCAGGCACGCGTCGTGCCGTTGCCCGCGAAGGACAGCGGGATGAGCCACGAGGGGGTCGCGGGCGCGGCGGCGCGGGGCGTCGCGACGGCCGCCGCCTGGGCGGTACCGGTCACCCCGGCCAGCAGCCCGCCCGCGAGCGCGGTCGCGGTGAGCAGGCCGACCGCGGCGTGCCGTGGGGGCTTGGTCGTTCTCATGAGTGGGTCTCGTTTCCGGTCAGGAGTCAGAAAGCGGGCTGCGGGGCGGGAGGACCCGAGGGGCGGGAGCGCTCGAGGGGCGGGAGGCCCTGCGGGGCTGCGGGGCGGGAAGGCCGGCCGGCGCCCGCTGCGCGCGAGAAACCGGTCGCATCAGTGGATGCCTCCGTCGTAGCGCTGCCAGCCGGTCCCGATCTGGACCGTGCTCCCGAATGAGCCCTTGCCGTCGCCGCTGTTACGGAGCAGCTTGCCGTTGGTGTCGCGGGAGACGAGGTCGTTCCTGCCGTCCCCGGTGATGTCGCCGGCGCCGACGAACGCGTTGCGCCCGGTGGCCCAGTCCTTGAAGACCAGCACGCGGGGCTTCAAGGTCCCGGCCCCCGTGCCGTCGTACCGCCACAGCTCACCTCCGGCGTCCCGGGCCAGCAGATCTCCGTGCCGGTCGCCGTTGAGATCCCCTGCGCCGATGAGGGTGAGTCCCTTCCAGCTCGCCGGACGCAGCAGCACATGACGGTTCAAGAAGGTCCCTCCCCAGGAGCCTCAGATCCGGAGAAACACACGGCGGCTCACTGCCGCGGGAAAGACGCGGCCCCCTGATCCCCTTGCCGTGCCCCCCAGCACAAGTGCGCGGATCGTAACAGTAGTTTCACCATCAACGGAAGCGGTTTCGAACCCGCTCAAAAATGGGTCCGGCCCATGTCTCACCAGGAGACACGGGCCGGATCCGCCGAAGCGTCGGGCAGGGTCAGAAGAGGCCCTTGTAGCCCTGCCAGCCCGTCCCGATCTTCACGGTCGACCCGAAGGACCCGGCCCCGTTTCCGCTGTTGCGCAGCAGATCACCAGCCGCATTACGGGACACCAGGTCCGCCTTGCCGTCCCGGTTCAGGTCACCGACACCGACGAACACATTGCGGCCCGTGGCCCAGTTGTTGGCGAACACCAAGGCCCGCGGCTTCATCGTGCCCGCCGCAGTGCCGTCGTACCGCCACAGCGCGTTGGCACCGTCCACGGCGAGCAGGTCCCCGATGCCGTCACCGTTGAGGTCACCAGCGCCGAACACCGATCGGTACGCCTTCCAGTTGGTGCCGATCCGGCCGCGCGACGCGAGCTTGCCGGCGCCGTTGTCCGCGTACAGATAGATGTCACCGGTCGTCGTCTGCCGCGCGATCAGGTCGGGACGGCCGTCACCCGTCAGGTCACCTGGCGAGGTCAGGACGTTGAACTGCGCCCACACCGTGCCGAGCGACGTGTACGCGGTCGTCGGCGTCAGTGCCTTCCCGCAACCCGGCTTGTACGCCCGCAGCTCACCGCCCAGCCGCACCAACACGTCGTTGCACCGGTCACCGTTCAGGTCCCCGAACGGCACCACAACCGCCGAAGTCGACCAGCCAGAACCCGTCGTGGCGGTATGGACGAGGCCGCCGGTGGCGTTGCCGTGCCGGAAAGCCAGGACGCCGGAGGAGGTCAACGACACGAGGTCTGCGATGCCGTCCGGCACCCCGACGGGTCCTGCATGGTCACGGCGCACCGCCGCGCCGCCCTGCAGCCTGATCGAACCGGACGTGACGTAGTCGGGGCCCTGGCCGTTGGCGGGACGTGCCGTGAGGGCCCAGGTGTAGGCGCCATTCGGCGCGTAGCCCCCCGCGGCCGTCCTGCCGTCCCACGCCGACGAGACGACCCCGCCCGGGCCTCCGGCCAGCGTCCGGGCGACAGCGCCGGTCGCCGCGTTCCTGATGACCACCTGCCAGGAGGACACCGGCCGACTCATGAGCCATCGTGCCGACCAGGTGCTGGTCGTCCCCGCCGTGACGGACGTGCCCACGGAGGACTCGATCGGAACGACCGGGCCGGTCTCCACCCCGCTGGGGACGAGGTGGATCCGCTTGTCGGCCGCCACATAGGCGACCGGTCCCCCGAACTTGTCGACGGTCCAGGTCACCCCTCGCGTGGGCGCGGCCGTCCCGGGCAGGTCCCCGATGGCCCGCGTCACGGCCGTGCCGTCGCGGAACGCGGTCAGGAACAGCTGTCCGGCGGTCTTGTCGTGCCGTACGAGATAGCCGTCGCCCACGAGCGCCTCGCCCGACGGGACGTCGACGTTCTTGCGTGCCGAGCTGTCGAAGACTCCCGCCTTGCCGGTGGGACCGCAGGACCAGTAGATCCAGCGCCCCACGACCTGGAGTTCCTTGGCGACGCAGGGAGCGCCCGTCGCAAGGGTGGACTTGGCGCCGGTCTTCAGATTCTCGACCGTGAGCACACCCGCGGTGGAGGACTGCGTCCAGACAGCGGTTCCCCACACCGACGCCGCCGCGACCGCACGGGTACGGATCGGCTCCAGGTCGGCGTGGACCCCGAGGTCTCCCACGTACTGCTTGGCGGGATCGGTGCCGTTGACAATGGCATAGCGGCCGGTCATGTCGACGGCTGTGCCCGAAGGCGAGTGTGTGCGGAAGAAGCCCGCGTCGTCGGCGGGATCGACGGAATCCACCACGAGCTCGCCGAAGGACTCCCTCGCCACCACGGCGCGTCCGTCACCCGTCGACCACAGACCGATCGAGGGAAGCATCCAGCTGAGCTGCTGGCGCCTGCCCGGCGAAAGCGAAGCACCGTCGTTCGCGATCCGGCGGGTGAAGTACGCGGGCAGGAAGCTCGCGTCCTCCTCCTCGGTGGCCAGGACGCCGTTGGCCAGCGAAATCCGGTTGATCCGAGCGGCTTGGGGCTCAATGGTGTCCAGGGCGGACACCATCGCGCCGTCATCGGAGATCCTCCGCAGGGTCCAGCGAGACGAGTCCTCCCCTCCGGCCACGACCAGGCTGCCGTCCGGCCCGGACGCCACCGCGGGGGACGCGTGGCGCAACACCGTCCTCGGTTCGCCTCCACTGAACGGGAAGCTCTGGAGCCGGTACCCGGACTTGTCGGCATAGTCCGCCGGGTCGTTCAGGTCGTACCAGGTGACCAGCAGCGAGTTACCCGCTACGCCGATGACCGGTTCCTCGTCGCCCCTGGGGACGAGGTCGATCACCGTGGGAGTCGCTGTCGGATCGGCCCGTGGCACCCAACGGACATCGCCGTCGGGACGCAGCCAGACGAGTCGGCTGCCGCTCAGCACCACCTGCGAGACACCCGTCGCGTCGGAAGGCCCGGCGGTGAACGCACCCGTCACCGTGTCAATGAAGCCGAGGCGCGTTCCCGTCGCATCCCGGTACCTGACGACCAGGGCGGCGGCGTCGGCGGCCAGCAGCTCGTAGAAGGTGAAGCCCTCCGGCACCGTGACGTCCGCGGTGAGGGCAACCGTCTGGGCCCCGTCCCAGGCAAGCAGATGGTAGGCGTAGGCCCCGGTGCGCCCGGTGCGGGTGAGCAAGTACCTGCCCGCACTGGCGATCCGGACATGGCCCGAAGGCGGTGTGAAGATGTGCGATGCCCCCGTGGCGAAGTCGGTCGCCTTATAGGTCATCATCTCGCCGGTGCTGGTGATGTACGTGTCGGAGCCGGCCGAGATCCAGCGGTAGTCCGGGTAGTTGTAGCTGCCGTAGTAACCGCCGACGTGCGACTTTCGCACGTCCACCGGCTTCGTGCTGCCGTCCCAGGCCGTCCAGAGCAGGCTGTTGCTCCCCTGTCGCTGCCAAAGTACGCCGGACGCCCCGACACCGTGAGGGATGACCTCCCTCGGCACGTAACTGTCGGACTGGAACACCACATGCGCGGGCGTCGGCTCTTCTGCGGCTGCCGAGCCGCTCAGCATGCCGTTACCAGTGACGACGGCGATGGTGGTGACGATGGAAATGCCGGTGCGCGCGAGCACACGTCGGTTCACGTAGGTCCCTCCCAGGAGCCTGAAAGGCGAGAAGAGACACGGCAGCTCATAGCCGCAGAGACGTGCGGCCCCCTGATCCCCTTGCCGTGCCCCCAGCACAAGTGCGCGGATCGTAACAGTAGTTTCACCATCAACGGAAGCCGGTTTCGAACCCGCTCAAAAATGCGTCCGGCCCGTGTCCCACCAGGGGACACGGGCCAGAAACAGACAGT
>NZ_JBSGZO010000307.1:0-10547 GCF_053611045.1 Streptomyces sp. NPDC054841
CCCGTTTCCCCGTATCCCCCGTTTCCCCGAATCCCCCGATTCCCCGTTGCCCTGTTGTGCTCTCGGTCCGGGCAACCCCCGTTCGGTCAGGTGCGCCGCGCCGTTCCGCCGCCCCGTGCCGGCGGTACCGGCGCCGCGCCCCTTCCGTGGTGTCCACTCTTCCGTCCGCGCAGGTGGGAGCCCATCCGCGTACCTACTCATCTCCCGGACTAGGTACGGATACTCAGACCCCCGTACTGATCCCCACCCGCGCGGCGGGCGGGCTGGTTACGATCGCGTCCGTGTCCGTACTCCCCCTCGTCTTCACGAGCGGCTGGGCCAGCGGGATCAACGCCTACGCGGTGGTCCTGCTCCTGGGCGTCTTCGGCGCGACCGGGCTCACCGACGAGGTGCCCGCGTCGCTGCAGCGCACCGATGTCCTGATCGCCGCCGGGGTGTTGTTCCTGTGCGAGGCGGTGGCGGACAAGATCCCGTACGTCGACTCGGCCTGGGACTCCGTCCATACGGTGATCCGGCCGGTGGCGGGTGCGGTCGTGGCGGCGCTGCTGGCCGGCGAGAGCGGGTCGCTTCCTGAGCTCGCGGCCGGTGCGGTGGGCGGCACCACGGCCCTGATG
This sequence comes from Streptomyces sp. NPDC054841, assembly GCF_053611045.1. NCBI lineage: Bacteria > Bacillati > Actinomycetota > Actinomycetes > Kitasatosporales > Streptomycetaceae > Streptomyces > Streptomyces sp. NPDC054841. Next base: position 615 of record NZ_JBSGZO010000307.1, read on the forward strand.
AGCCATCTGGTGAAGGCAGGCACCAGGATGGCGATCAACACCTCCCCCGAGCCGTTCAGCAATATCGCCATGAGCACGGCCGAGGATCTCGGCGTCGCCGGGATCATCACGTTCGCGATCTTCCATCCGCTGCCGGCGGCGATCATCGCCGCCACGCTGCTGGCGCTGGGCATCGTGACACTGGTCTTCCTCGCCTCGCGGATCCGCCGCTTCCTGCGCCGCAGGGCGCAGCGGCGCGAGGAGAGACGCGTGGCGGCGGGCCTGCAGGGGCCACCGCCACCGTGACTGTCGGTGGCGGCCGATAAAGTCCCTGACATGGCACGGATTGCGGTGATCGGCGCCGGGATGGGCGCCATGGCGGCGGCTGCCCGGCTGGCGGTGGCAGGCCACCGGGTGACGGTGTACGAGCGCGCGGAGACCCACGGCGGCTCGGTGGGCCGGTTCGAGCGCGACGGCTTCGCCTTCGACACCGGTCCGGGGCTGCTGCATCTGCCCGCCGTCTGGCGGGACTTGTTCGTCAAGACCGGCAAGGAGCCGCTGGAGGGCTGCGTCGAGCTGGTCCAGGTCGACCCGGCGAGCCGCCATGTCTTCGCGGACGGTACGGACGTGGCGCTGCCGAACGCCTCGCGGGCGGGCATCGTCTCGGCGCTGGACGCGGCACTCGGGGCGGGTGCGGGTGAGCGGTGGGGCGAGTTCCTGGGCCGCGCCCGGGATGCCTGGGACCGTTCGCGCCGGCCGCTGCTGGAGGAGCCGCTGCCCGCGGACCCGTCGCCTTTCGCCCGGGACCCCTACCCGGCGCTGAAGGGCGGGCTGCTGCGGCGCCCGGCGCGCACTCTCGCCGAGGTGGGCAGGCGGGAGCTGCGCGACACACGGCTGGCAGCGCTGCTGGAGAGCCACGCCCTGGCGTACGGCTTCGATCCGGCCACCGCGCCCGCCTCCGCCGCCGTCCTGCCGTACATGGAGCAGACGTTCGGAAGCTGGTACGTCCGGGGCGGGATGCGGGCGCTGGCGGACGCCGTCCACGAGCGGTGCCGCGAGCGGAAGGTCGAGTTCGTCTTCGGTGCCGGGGTGACGGGCGTACGGATCAAGGACGGCCGGGCGGTCGGCGTCGAGCTGGCGGACGGCCGGGCCGTCGAGGCCGACCAGGTGGTCACGGGCGCGCCGGTGCCCGCGCTGTACCGGGACCAGGTCCTGGAGTGGGAGCACCAGGACGACTGGCCGCGCCACCAGACGGCGATACGGACCGGACGGGTCACCGTCTGTCTGGCGCTGCGCGGCGCCCGGGAGGCGGACGCGGCCCATCGGACGGTGGTGCACTCGGCCGACCGGGCGGACGAGCTGGAGTCGCTCGGCGCGGGACAACGGCTGTGCGAGCGGCCGACGGTGGTGGTGCTGCGGCCCGGCGACGAGCGACTGCTCCCCGACGACGGGCACGAGGCGGTCACGGTGACCGCGACCGTCCCGGCCGGTGGTGCCTGGTCGTCGGAGAACCTGTGGGGAGCGTGGGACATGGACGTGGAGGCGTTCGCGGACCGGATGGTGCAGGCCGCACAGGCCGCTGTCCCCGGGCTGCGGGAGCGGCTGCTCTGGCGCGAGGTGCGCACTCCCGCGGACACCTTCCGCGAGACGGGCGCCTACCAGGTGCCCGGCCCGGCGTTGGCGGGTGCGCGCGGGGAGCTGCTGCCCGCGGCCAACACCTCGCCCGTGCCCGGGCTGTACTTCGCGGGCGGCTGGTCCCACCCGGGCGGCGGGCTGGCCCACGCGGGCATGTCGGGCGCGCTGGTCGCGGGGCTGATCACCGAGGGCGAGGGCTTCCGCGGCTCGCAGTGACCGCGCCCGGAAGGGCAGGTCCCGCGGGGGCGGTCAGTAGCGGTACGGCTGGCCGTTGTAGTCGGTCTCGTAGCCCGGCTGGCCGTATCCGTACGGCGAGGGCTGCTCCGGTGGCATCGGCGGGACCGGGGGGATCTGCTCGCCGTCGCGCTGCTGGGGCACCCACACACCGCCCGGGGGCGTCTCGCTGTAGCCCGGCTGGGCGGCGTACGGGTCGGCGTACTGCTGCTGGCCGCCGTAGCTGTCGTACGAGCCGTAGCCCTGGGTGCCGATGTACGGATCGGAGTACGCGGCGTACTGCTGCTGCCCGGTGCCGTAGTCGTAGGGCCCGGCGTAGGCGTCGTGGGCGCCGACCGGCTGTTCGTAGCTGCTCTGGGAGTGGCTGTCCGGGTAGCCCGAGGAGTAGCCGCCGCTCCCGTAGAAGGTCTCGCTCTGGCTGTGTCCCTGGCTCGCGGCGTACGCCGAATCGGTGTAGATGCCGTACTGCCCGGTGTCTTCCGGCAGGGGCTGGGGCTCGTAGACGGCCGTCGTCTCCGCGGCCGTGGGCTCGGCTCCGTCGGGGCCTGGCCGGCCGGCCGGGTCCGCGAAGTCGGCCGGCTCATAGGCGAGGTCGGTCACCTCGAGCGTGGGCTCGCGCATGGCGCCGCCGTCGCCGGACTTGCGGCGCCGGCTGGAGCCCGGGCTGCCGCCGAGTGCCCAGCCGGTGGAGAAGCCGCGCCGGAAGGACAGCGTGACGTACGTCTGGCCGATCGCGAAGGCGCATGCGCCGACCCCGATCACGATCACGTTCGGCATCAGGACGCCGATGACCACACCCAGGAATCCGGTGAACGCGACAAGCCGCCAGCGCAGCCGCGCCTTGTACTGCAGCAGCACTTCACCGAGCAGCCACAGCGCGACAATGCCGAACGCGATGTAGAGCACCGTCCAGCCCATGCCCGCCCCTCTCCTGCGGCCTCCGCCAGGGGGTGCGGCGGGTACGGCCGGTCACGACTGCTGGTGCAGTCCGAGATTCTCGTAGATTTCGAGCGTTGCGGTGGAGTTGTTGAGCGTAATGAAGTGCAGCCCCGGGACACCCTCGGAGAGCAGCCGCGCGCAGAACTCCGTTGCGAACTCGATCCCAATGGAGCGTACAGCGGCGGGATCGTCCTTGACGGCGCGGATCCGTTGTTCGAGGGCGGACGGGAACGACGCGTTGCTGAGCTGCGCGAACCTTTCGATCTGCTTCACGCTGGTGACGGGCATGATCTCGGGGATGATCGGGGTTTCGCAGCCGGCTTCGGCGACCCGGTCACGGAGCCGCAGATAGTCCTCCGCATGGAAGAACATCTGAGTGATCGCATAATCGGCACCGGCCCGGCATTTGTCCACGAAGTACTGGATGTCCGTATCCCAGTCGGTGGAACGCGGGTGCATCTCGGGGAAGGCCGCGACGCCGACGCAGAAGTCACCCGACTCCTTGATCAGCCGGACCAGGTCGGCGGCGTACCGGACGCCCTCCGGGTGCTTGACCCACTCGCCCATCGGGTCGCCGGGCGGGTCGCCGCGGACCGCGAGGATGTTCCTGATCCCGGCGTCGGCGTACTGGCCGATCATGTTGCGCAGCTGGGCGACGGAGTGGTCGACCGCGGTGAGATGCGCGACCGGCGTCAGAGTGGTGTCGGCGGCGATCTGCTGGGTGGCCTTGACCGTACCGGCACGGGTGGAGCCGCCGGCCCCGTAGGTCACCGAGACGAAGTTCGGCTGCACCGCCTCGACCCGGCGCAGCGCGTTCCAGAGGTTCCGTTCGCCCTTCTCCGTCTTGGGCGCCCAGAACTCGAACGAATACGACGTTTTGTCGGTGGCGAGCAGCTCGCGCACCGTGCGTGCGCGATCTGTCCTGGTGGAAGCTGTGCCAAGGGCCATACTCGCAGGTTAACCAGGGCATGCCGGTCACCCAACCGGAGTCCACCTTTCGGACACCGATCGCTCATGAATCGGCCTACTGGCCGTAGGCCCGTATCCGCTTCGTGAGACCGGCCGCGGCCGCGCCCGGGTCGTCGGCCTCCGTGATCGCCCGTACGACCACGACGCGGCGCGCGCCCGCGTCCAGCACCTCGTCGAGATTGCCCGCGTCGATCCCGCCGATCGCGAACCAGGGACGGTCCTGGCGCAGCGAGGCGGCGTACCGCACGAGGTCCAGGCCAGGGGCGTGGCGGCCGGGCTTGGTGGGGGTGGGCCAGCACGGCCCGGTGCAGAAGTAGTCGACGCCGGGCTCGGCAGCCGCCGCGTCGACCTCCTCGCGGGCGTGCGTGGAGCGGCCGATGAGCACCTCGTCACCGAGGATCGCCCGGGCGGCCGGCACGGGCAGGTCGCCCTGGCCCAGATGCAGCACGTCGGAGCCGATGGCGTGGGCGACATCGGCCCGGTCGTTCACCGCGAGGAGCTTTCCGTGGCGACGGCAGGCGTCGGCGAGGACGGCGAGGTGCTCCAGCTCCTCGCCCGCCTCCATGCCCTTGTCGCGCAGCTGCACGATGTCCACTCCGGAGGACAGGACGGCGTCCAGGAACTCCGGGAGATCGCCCTGGCGCTTCCGTGCGTCCGTGCACAGATAGAGCCGGGCGTCGGACAGCAGTGCGCGAACCGTGGACATGAGGTGCTCCCCCGTTTGGGCCGGTTGGGCGGTGTGCGGACCGGGCGGCGGAAAGGTGCCCGCCGCCCGGTCCGTACACCGCGTCCAGTGGTGTCTTCAGAACGGCGTCAGACGGCGAGCGCCTGAGCCCGGCGCTTCACCTCCGTGCCGCGATTCTCGCTGAGTGCCTCAGCGGGAGTGCCCGGCAGGGTCGGATCGGGCGTGAAGAGCCACTCCAGCATCTCTTCGTCGGTGAAGCCGTCGTCCCTCAGGAGCGTCAGGGTCCCGGAGAGGCCCTTGACCACCTTGTCGCCCTTGATGAAGGCGGCCGGAACCTGAAGGGTCCGGTTCTCCCCTCGGCGCACGGCGATCAGCTGGCCCTCCTTGACCAGCTGCCGCACACGCGTCACCTCGACATCCAGCTTTTCCGCGATGTCCGGCAGGTGGAGCCAGGCGGGGACGAGGGCATCGATCTTTGCGTCAATCTCGGTCACGGGACAAGCGTGCCATCCCGGACTGACAGTCGGTAGCCGAGCCTCAGCGAGCCGCCGCCTTCAGGGGGACGGAAGCGTCGGCGGCGCGCTCCGGGTCGAGCCGGGCTCCGGCCTCGATGAGCCTGCGTCCCTGGGCCAGATCACGGGGCCTGCCGACCGCGAGCACGGCGACCAGGACCCCGTCCCGCAGCCACAGGACCGACCAGGAGGCTTCGGCCGGGTCGCCCCGCCATACGAGTGTCCCGGCGCCCGCGTGGTGCCCCGCGTACTGCACGAAGCGGCCGAACTGCTCGGACCAGAAGTACGGCACCGGGTCATAGGTCTGCGGCCGCTCGCCCGTGTCACTGCCGATGACGTTGCCGATGACGTTGGCGGCGACCGTACGCGGCCCCTGGAGGGCGTTGTCCCAGTGGTGGACGAGCAGTCGCTCGCCGTAGCGCCCGGACGGGAAGGAGGCGCAGTCCCCGACGGCGTACACGTCGGGCAGGGAGGTGCGCAGCCGCTCGTCCGCGGTGATCGAGCCGTCCGCGCCGAGAGCGATGCCGGAGTCCGCGAGCCAGCCGGTGGCGGGCCGTGCGCCGATGCCGACGACGACGGCGTCCGCCGGCAGCCTGCGGCCGTCGGCGAGAACGACGATTCCCGGCTCGACGGCCGCGACACGCGCGTCCGTGAGCAGTTCCGCGCCGCTCTGCGCGTACCAGTCGGCCATCGGCGCGGCCACCTCGGCGGGCAGGGCGCCCGGCAGCGGGCGGTCGGCGGCTTCGACGACGGTGACGGCGCAGCCCGCCTCGCGGGCGGCGGTGGTGAACTCGGCGCCGATCCAGCCGGCGCCGACGACCACGATGTCGTGCTGCCGCTCCAGCACCGGACGCAGCCGTTCCGCGTCGTCCAGGGTGCGCAGCAGATGGACGCCGGGGACGCCTTCGGTGCCGGGCAGGGTGATGGGCTCGGCGCCGGTGGCGATGACGAGGACGTCGTACGGGACGGGCCCGGCCGGGGTGTCCAGCTCATGTGCCCCGGGGCGCAGACCGCTGACCTCGCGGCCCAGCTGGAGGTCGACCGAGAGCGCCTCGAAGTCGACGTCGAGGGCGGAGCCCTCCGCCTTGCCGAGCAGCACGGCCTTCGACAGCGGGGGCCGGTCGTACGGCTGGTGCGGCTCGGCGCCGATCAGGGTGACTGCGCCGGTGAAACCTTGTTCACGCAGGGCCACGGCGGTCTGTACGCCGGCCATGCCGGCCCCGACGATGACGACCCGGCGGCTCTGCGTTGTCTGCTCGCTCACCCGGCCACCCTAACCATCTGACGGTCCGTCAGGAAGGGAGCTGCTCCACCACACTCGTGCCACTGCCTTTCCGGGACTCCCATTCCCAGGTCTCGTCCAGCCGCACCCGCCCGTCGGGCAACTCGGTGACCATGGAGACACAGTGCCCGGAAGATGTCGTTCCGTCCTGCTTCAGCTGTACGTAGCGGAAGTCCAGCCGGTCGCCCTCGCGGGTGCCGACGAGATGGCCGCGGACTACGTCGCCGCCCGCGTAATCGGCCCAGATCCGGCCGTCCTCCTCGTGGTACGTGAACCGGGTCCGCGTACCGACCTGACCCGGGGCCTGGTCGGCGACCGGGGAGAGAACAAGTCCGTCGAGCGAGCGGGGCACAGCGCGGGCTCCCTTACTGCGAGTTGGGGACGGGGGTTAGGCTGGCCACCGTACTGCTACTCGCGGGAGCCCGGACGCACCGGGCTGAGAGGGAGGCTGAGGCGGCCTCCGACCGTACGAACCTGATCCGGGTCATGCCGGCGAAGGGAGGGTCTGGACGCCCATGCGTTCACGGAATTCTGCGGATGTGCTCGTCATCGGGGGCGGAATCATCGGCCTGGTCACGGCCTGGCGGGCAGCGCGGCGGGGGCTGCGCACCGCACTCGCCGACCCCGAGCCCGGCGGCGGGGCCGCGCAGGTCGCGGCGGGCATGCTGGCCGCCGTCACGGAGCTCCACTACGGCGAGGAGACCCTGCTCGGTCTCAATCTCGCCTCCGCGCGGCGCTATCCGGACTTCGTCGCGGAACTGGAGGAGGCGAGCGGACAGGGCACCGGATACCGCTCCTGCGGGACGCTCGCCGTCGCCCTCGACGCGGACGACCGCGCCCATCTGCGGGAACTGCACGCGCTGCAGCGCAGGTCCGGCCTGGAGTCGGAGTGGCTGACCGGACGCGAGTGCCGGCGGCTGGAGCCGATGCTGGCGCCGGGTGTGCGCGGCGGCCTGCGGGTGGACGGCGACCACCAGATCGATCCGCGACGCCTCGCCAAGGCACTGGTCGTGGCGTGCGAGCGGGCCGGGGTGATCTTCCACCGGCGCTGGGCGGAGCGGCTGTCGGTGGTACGGGACCGGGCCGCCGGAGCCGTCCTCGACGGGGGCGGGGAGGTCGCCGCCGACCAGGTCGTGCTGGCCGCGGGCAGTCTGAGCGGCAGGCTGGACGGCGTACCGGCGGAGCTTCTGCCTCCGGTACGGCCGGTGAAGGGGCAGGTGCTGCGGCTGACGGTGCCGGGGCCGTACGCCCCCTTCCTGTCGCGCACCGTACGGGCCGTGGTGCGCGGCAGCCATGTCTATCTCGTGCCGCGCGAGAACGGTGAGCTGGTCGTGGGTGCGACGAGCGAGGAGCTGGGCTGGGACACGACGGTGACGGCCGGCGGCGTGTACGAGCTGCTGCGCGATGCCCATGAGCTGGTCCCGGGCATCACCGAGCTGCCGCTCACGGAGACCCGCGCGGGACTGCGGCCCGGTTCGCCGGACAACGCGCCGCTGCTCGGCCCGACGGAGCTGCCCGGTCTGCTGCTGGCGACCGGGCACTACCGCAACGGTGTCCTCCTCACCCCGGTGACCGGCGATGCCATGGCGCACGCCCTGGTCACGGGTGAACTCCCGGAGGAGGCACGCCCCTTCACCCCACGCCGTTTCTCTCCCGTTCGTCAGGAGTCGTCCGTATGACCACGTCCGTGAACACCGTGTCCGTGAACGGAGAGCCGCGCGACGTCGCGGCCGGCACGACGCTCGACACGCTGGTCGCCGCGCTCACCGCCGCCCCGTCCGGGGTTGCCGCCGCCGTGAACGAGATGGTCGTCCCGCGCGGCGAGTGGTCCGGGACGCTGCTGGGCGACGGCGACCGGGTCGAGGTCCTCACCGCGGTCCAGGGAGGCTGATCAGTCATGGCCGATGACCGTTTTGTGCTGGGCGGAGTGGAGTTCTCGTCCCGTCTGATCATGGGAACGGGCGGGGCGCCCAGCCTCGACGTACTGGAACGCTCACTGATCGCGAGCGGTACGGAACTGACGACCGTGGCGATGCGGCGTCTCGATCCGACCGTGCAGGGATCCGTGCTGTCCGTGCTCGACCGGCTCGGCATCCAGGTCCTGCCGAACACGGCGGGCTGCTTCACCGCGGGCGAGGCCGTACTGACCGCGCGGCTCGCGCGCGAGGCCCTCGGGACCGGCTGGATCAAGCTGGAGGTGGTCGCGGACGAGCGCACGCTGCTGCCCGACCCGATCGAGCTGCTGGACGCGGCGGAGGTGCTCGTCGACGACGGTTTCACCGTGCTGCCGTACACGAACGACGACCCGGTCCTCGCACGGAAGCTGGAGGACGTCGGGTGCGCCGCGATCATGCCGCTCGGCTCACCGATCGGCTCCGGTCTCGGCATCCGCAACCCGCACAACTTCCAGCTGATCGCCGAGCAGGCACGGGTACCGGTGATCATGGACGCGGGCGTGGGCACCGCGTCGGACGCGGCCCTGGCGATGGAGCTGGGCTGCGCGGCGGTGATGCTCGCCTCAGCCGTCACCCGTGCGCAGGAGCCCGTCCTGATGGCCGAGGCCATGCGCCACGCGGTCGAGGCGGGGCGGCTGGCCCACCTCGCGGGCCGCATCCCCCGCCGCCACTTCGCCGAGGCCTCGTCCCCGGTGGAGGGCCGTGCGGCGCTGGACCCGGAACGCCCGGCGTTCTGATCGCCCCACGGTCACAGGTGTGCTGCAGGAAGGGGCCGGGCGCGACCCGAGGGGGCGGAGCGGGTGCGCTCGGCTCGTAGACTCAGCGACGTGGATACGACCCTTCAGGACCCCCTCGTCGGGCAGCTGCTCGATGGCCGCTACCGCGTCGACGCGCGCATCGCCGTCGGCGGGATGGCCACGGTCTACCGGGCCGTGGACACCCGGCTCGACCGGGTGCTCGCCCTCAAAGTGATGCACCCGGCGCTCGCTACGGACGCCTCGTTCGTGGAGCGCTTCATCCGGGAGGCGAAGTCCGTGGCCCGGCTGTCCCACCCGAATGTGGTGGGGGTGTTCGACCAGGGTGCGCAGGGCGCGTACGTCTATCTCGCGATGGAGTACGTCGCCGGGTGCACCCTGCGTGACGTACTCCGCGAGCGCGGAGCGCTCCAGCCGCGGGCGGCGCTGGACATCATGGAGCCGGTGCTGGCCGCGCTCGGGGCGGCGCACCGGGGCGGCTTCGTGCACCGGGACGTCAAGCCGGAGAACGTGCTGATAGGCGACGACGGCCGGGTGAAGGTCGCCGACTTCGGCCTGGTCAGGGCCGTCGGCTCGGAGACGAACACCTCGGGGTCCGTGCTGGGCACCGTGTCCTACCTCGCACCGGAGCAGATCGAGTCCGGCACCGCCGACACCCGCGCCGACGTGTACGCCTGCGGTGTCGTGCTGTACGAGATGCTGACCGGCGGCAAGCCGCATTCCGGTGACACCCCTGCCCAGGTCCTCTTCCAGCACCTCAACGAGGACGTGCCGGCCCCGTCCGCCGTCGTCCCCGGGCTGGCCCCGGAGCTGGACGAGCTCGTGGCGAGCGCCACGGCCCGCAATCCCGAGGCACGCCCGTACGACGCCGTGGCGCTGCTCGCGCAGACCCGCGCGGCCCGTGCCGCGCTCGGCGACGACCAGCTCGACGCCGTACCGCCGCAGGCGCGGACCGTGGGCGCCGACGGTACCGCCGGCGCCGACGACC
>NZ_JBSGZO010000308.1:0-10538 GCF_053611045.1 Streptomyces sp. NPDC054841
AATACGCCCAGTATGAGGACGACCCTCCGCCTTGCGATGCACCGCATCTGACGCCGCGCGCTGATCCACCGGGGATTACGGGACAGCCCTTAGCCCCGGTCCGCAGGCGGCGGCACCTCGCCCGAGCCCCGCGCTATCAGCGTGGTCGTCAGCTCGACCCGGGCCGGCGCCTCGGCCACCCCGTCGAGCCGGCGGAACAGCCGCTCGGCCGCCGTCCGGCCGAGCGCGGCCGCGTCCTGGGCGATGACGGTGATGCCGAGCAGATCGGCGAGCTCGATGTCGTCGAAGCCGACCAGCGCGACCGGTGTCTCGCGACCGGCCAGGAACCGCACCGCCGTCACGGTCACCCGGTTGTTGCCCGCGAACACCGCGGTGACCGGGCCGGGGCCGGAGAGCATCGCCTCCGCGGCCGCAGTGACCCGCTCCGGGTCGGTCGAGCCGAGGGACACCCAGCGTTCGTCCACCGGCAGCCCGGCATCCTCCATGGCCGCCCGGTAGCCGCGCAGCCGCTCCGTCGCGGTGTGGATTCTCGGCTGGTCGCCGATGAACCCGATCCGCCGGTGGCCGTGCGCGATCAGATGCGCGACGCCGTCGCGGGCGCCGCCGAAGCTGTCCGACAGCACCACGTCCGCGTCGATCCGCCCCGCGGGCCGGTCCACGAACACGGTCGAGATGCCCGCCCTGATCTCCGGCTCCAGATAGCGGTGGTCGCGTCCGGCCGGAATGACGATCAGCCCGTCCACCCGGCGGGCGCAGAGCGCGAGCACCAACTCCTGCTCGCGGTCCGGGTCCTCAGCGCTGGATCCGTTGATGAGCAGCGCGCCGTGCGCACGGGCGACCTCCTCCACGGCGCGGCTCAGCGGGCCGTAGAAGGGGTCCGCGAGATCCTCCAGGACCAGCCCGATCGAGGCCGTGCGGCCCTTGCGCAGCACCCGCGCGCTGTCGTTGCGGCGAAAGCCCAGTGCCTCGATGGCCTCCTGCACGCGGCGCTCGGTGTCGGGGGTGACGCCCGGCTCGCCGTTGACCACCCGGGAGACCGTCTTGAGGCCGACTCCGGCGCGCGAGGCCACATCCTTCATGGTGGGCCGGATGCCGTAGCGGTTCTCGGGGCGGCGGGCGAACTCGGCCACGGTGCGCTGTCCTGTCGTCGTCGGGTGGCCCGTTGAGGGCACATTGCATGGTCCTGTGGGCACTTGCTGTGCTGTGCAAGGCTGTGGCGTCGAGCATAGGCCCTGGACAACGTTGTCAGGGGAATGGAGACTGGTCACCGAAGCCGCCGGTCCTCCCCCTGCGCCCTGGGAGTGTGGGGGGACCCCCAGTCCCCGGGAGATCGCACACCGATGCATAACGACCTCGTCGCCGCGCTCGACATCGGCGGCACCAAGATCGCCGGCGCGTTGGTGGACGGCAACGGCAGGATTCTCGTACGGGCCCAGCGGCCGACCCCGGCGCGCGAGGACGGCGAGACGGTCATGCGTGCCGTCGCAGCGGTGCTCGGTGAGCTGGCCTCGTCGCCGCTGTGGCTGCACGTCACGGCTGTCGGGATCGGCAGCGCGGGGCCGGTGGACGCGTCCGCCGGTACGGTCAGCCCGGTCAATGTCCCGGGATGGCGCGGATTTCCCCTGGTGGACCGGGTACGGGTGGCCACCGGCGGGCTCCCCGTCGAGCTGGTCGGAGACGGCGTCGCGATGACCGCGGCCGAGCACTGGCAGGGCGCCGCGCGGGGGTACGACAACGCCCTGTGCATGGTCGTCTCCACGGGCGTCGGCGGTGGGCTCGTCCTCGGCGGCAAGCTGTACCCCGGTCCGACCGGGAACGCCGGCCACATCGGTCACATCAGCGTGGACCTCGACGGCGACCTCTGCCCGTGCGGCGCGCGCGGCTGTGTGGAGCGGATCGCCAGCGGCCCCAACATCGCGCGCCGGGCGATCGAGGGCGGCTGGCGGCCCGGTCCGGACGGCGACACCTCGGCCGCCGCCGTGGCCGCCGCCGCGGCGGCCGGTGACCCGGTGGCGCTCGCCTCCTTCGAGCGGGCCGCCCAGGCACTGGCGGCCGGTATCGCCGCGACCGCCACGCTCGTGGAGATCCGTATCGTCGTCATCGGCGGGGGAGTCGCGGGCGCCGGCGAGGTGCTCTTCGCACCTCTGCGCCGCGCCCTGCGCGACTACGCCACGCTCTCCTTCGTCCAGGGACTGGTCGTCGCCCCGGCCCGCACCGGCACGGACGCGGGCCTGCTGGGCGCGGCCGCCGCCGCCTCCCCCGGCCTGCGCGGCGAGACAGCGGCGAGCCTCAACGGCTGAACGCCCGGGGAGGGGCCTGCGGATCAGGGCGCCTGCGGCAGGCCCTTTCCCACCTCGCCCCGCCCCCTTCCCGGACCGGGGGCTTCGCCTCTCCAGACCACCTCGTAGGCTCCGCCGGTCCTTCTCCCCGGCCCCCGGCGGAACTTCAGCGGACCTTCTCCGGACCTCCGCCGGGGCTTTGCCCCGACCCCCACTGGGACTCCGCCCCGGCCCTTTGCGCCTTATGTGCCTGCGAGGCTCCGAGGGGGCCCGTCGGGGGCTCGCCCCAGCTCCCCGCGCCTCAGCAGGTCAGCCTCAGGTCCGCCCAGGCCGCGTGGTCGGAGTCGATGCCGTCCCCGCCGTCGGTGACCACCAGGCGCACCACCTTCGCCCCGGTGACATCCGCCGCGAACGGCTGCGCGGGCATCGCGTTGGTCAGTACCCCTGTCGAGGCCGCCTTGGTGCCGTCGGCCCAGATCTCGAAAGCGACCGTCCCGCGGGTGCCCTTTCGTCGTCCAGGCCCACCTGCGCCGTCACCGCGCCGCACCGGCCTCCCGTGTAGTACTCGACCGTGCTCGCGGCATGCACGCCGAGGCCCTTGGCGAAGACCCCGAGTTTCAGTTGTTGAAGCCCATCGGTGGGGTGAGGGCGAGTCCGCCGTCAACCCTGGAGGCGACGGGTGCGACGGGTGCGACGGGTGTGGCGGCCGCGGTGGCCGCGGCAGGTGTTCCTGCGACTGCCACGGGGGCGAGCCCCGCCGTACAGGGCAGGGCAGCGGTCACCGCTCCGACCACTCTTGGCCGTTTTGTGCGGTTGGGAAGGTGACGCATCGTTACGTTCCGCCGTACTCACGCAGGGGCGGGTGACGTCGTGCACGTGTCGGATGGCGCGCGTTTACGGTAGGGCTTGTTGGAGTCTGTTGGAAGAGATGCGGTAACGGTTGTCCGTTCTTGCGTCAAAACCCTTGACGGCACCCCTTCTGGGGGGTGTGATTCAATCCTCTTGTTGGTTTGTGTTTGGTTGCACCCCGAAGGAGGGGACATGACGCAGTCATCGTTCAACGGTTCACACGCGCCAGGAGGTGTGGTGGCTGGACATCGGATGTCCCGTCGGAGTGTGCTGCGTGGAGCGGCTCTGGGTGCGGGCGCGGTCACGCTGCCGTCGCTGCTCACCGCCTGTGGCGGTGGACCCGGCGGCGACGGCAAGACCGTCACCATGGGGTCCAACGCGTCGGACCCGGTGCCGCGGAAGGCGTTCGCCGAGGCGTTCGAGGCCTACGAGAAGCAGTCGAAGGAAGGCCGCAAGGTCAAGGTCAACACCGTCGACCACAACACGTTCCAGGAGAACATCAACCGCTATCTGCAGGGCAAGCCGGACGACGTTCTCATGTGGTTCGCGGGCTATCGCATGCAGTTCTTCGCCAAGAAGGGCCTGCTGCACGACATATCCGATGTCTGGGCGGACTACAAGGGCTTCACGCCGGCGCTCAAGGACCAGTCGACGGGAGAGGACGGCAAGCAGTACCTCACGCCGTACTACTACTATCCGTGGGCCGTCTTTCACCGGAAGAGCCTTTTCCAGGAGCGCGGCTACCAGGCCCCGAAGACGCTCGACGAGTACATCGCGCTGGCCAAGCAGATGCAGAAGGACAAGATCGTCCCGATCGCCTTCTGCGACAAGGACGGCTGGCCCGCCATGGGCACCTTCGACTACATCAACATGCGTACGAACGGCTACGAGTTCCACAAGAACCTGATGGCCGGAAAGGAAGCCTGGAACAGCAAGCAGGTCAAGGAGGTCTTCGACACCTGGCGCAGAATTCTCCCGTATTGCCAGCAGGGCGCGAACGGCCGGACCTGGCAGGAAGCCGCCACCAGCCTCCAGAAGCGCGAGGCCGGCATGGTGGTCCTCGGACTCCCGCACCCCGGCCAGCAGTTCCCGGAAAGCGACCAGGCGGACCTCGACTTCTTCCCGTTCCCGGTCATCAACCCGGAGCACGGACAGGACGCGGTCGAAGCCCCGATCGACGGCTTTCTGCTCGCCAAGAAGTCGAAGAACCTGAAGAACGAGAAGAATCTCGAAAGCGCCAAGGACCTGCTGAAGTGGCTCGGCACCGGCAAGGCCGAGGACGCCTATCTCCAGTACGACCCGAACAACATCGCCGTCAGCAGCGAGGCGGACATCTCCAAGTACACCCCGCTGCAGAAGAAGGCCGTCGAGCTCGTCTCGAACGCCAAGCAGATCTCCCAGTTCCTGGACCGTGACACCCGGCCGGACTTCTCCTCCACCGTGATGATCCCGGCCATCCAGACGTTCATCAGCAACCCGAACGACGTGGACGGACTCGTCAACGACATCGAACGGCAGAAGAAGACCATCTTCGCCTCCGACTGACCGCTCCGACCCGACGCCAACACTGGGAGATCCGATCCGTGGCGCTCAACACCGCGCGGCGCACCGGACGGCGAGGCCCGCGGAGGTTCACCCCCCGCGACCTCGTCGTCCTCGGCGTGCTGCTGGGAATACCCCTCCTGCTCGACATCCTCGTCATCTGGGGGCCGACGCTGGCCTCCGTCGTTCTCTCGTTCACCAGCTGGGACGGCATCGGTGACATCGAGTGGGTCGGCACGGAGAACTATGCGAATCTGTTCACCGGCTATCCGCAGTTCTGGCCGGCCGTACGGCACAACCTGCTGTGGCTGGCCTTCCTGGGCCTCATCGCCACACCCTTCGGACTGCTGCTGGCCGTCCTCATCGACCGGGGCGTCCGCTTCAGCCGCTTCTACCAGTCGACGCTGTACATGCCCGTCGTCCTGTCGCTGGCCGTCGTCGGGTTCATCGCCCAACTGGTCTTCTCCCGCGACCAGGGCGCGCTGAACGCGGTCCTCGGGAACACCGACAACCCCACCGACTGGCTCGGCGACCCCGACCTCAACATCTGGATGATCCTGCTGGCCGCGGCGTGGCGGCACACCGGCTACGTCATGATTCTCTACCTGGCCGGTCTCAAGGCCGTCGATCCGTCCCTGAAGGAGGCCGCGGCCATCGACGGTGCGGGCGAGGCGCAGACCTTCTTCAGGGTCGTCTTCCCGACCCTGCGGCCCGTCAATGTCATCGTCGGCGTCATCACGGTCATCGAGGCACTGCGCGCCTTCGACATCGTCTACGCCGTCAACAAGGGTCGCAATGGCCTGGAACTGCTGTCGGTGCTCGTCACCGACAACATCATCGGCGAGGCCAGCCGGATCGGCTTCGGCTCGGCGATCGCCGTGGTGCTGCTGACCGTCTCCCTGGGATTCGTCGTGACGTATCTCGTCCAGGAGATCCGAGGGGAGAGAATCCGTTGATTACGCTGCACCCGCCGCACACCGACACCACGACCGCCGCCGCCCCCGCGCCGGCCACCGCACCCGCCGAGGCGTCCCCAGGGCGCCGGCGCCGCCTCACCCCCGGCCGGCTCGGACTGCACGCCTTCCTGATGACGGTCTCGCTGGCCTTCCTCGCACCGCTGGCCCTCGCGGTGTACGCGTCGCTCAGGCCGTACGACGAGACGTCCGAGCACGGATACTTCTCGCTGCCGCGGAAGCTGTCCTTCGACTACTACCAGCAGGCCTTCAGCGACGCGGGCATGACGAAGTACTTCGTCAACACCCTGATCATCGCCGTGCCGGGCGTCCTGCTGGCGCTCTTTCTCGCGTCGTTCGTCGCCTTCGCCGTCGCCCGGCTGAAGCTGCGGGGCTCGATCCTGCTGCTGATGCTCTTCACCGCCGGCAACCTGCTCCCGCAGCAGGTCATCGTCACCCCGCTGTACGTCCTGTTCAACCACATCCCGCTGCCCTACTGGATGTCGGACTCGATGACGATGTTCGACTCCTACTGGGCCGTCATCGCCGTCCAGATCGGCTTCCAGGTCGGCTTCTGCGTCTTCGTCCTCGCGAACTTCATGCGCACACTGCCGCAGGAGATGCTGGAGGCGGCGATCGTCGACGGAGCCGGAGTCTGGACCCAGTACTGGCGGATCACCCTGCCCCTGTGCCGCCCCGCCCTCGCCGCCCTCGGCACGCTCCAGTTCACCTGGATGTACAACGACTTCCTCTGGGCGCTCGTCTTCATCTCCGACGGTGACAAACTCCCCATCACCTCGGCGCTGAACAACCTCCGCGGCCAGTTCTTCACGGACTACAACCTGCTGGCGGCGGGCTCGGTGATCGTCGCGCTGCCGACGCTGCTGGTCTTCCTGCTGCTGCAGCGCCACTTCATCGCGGGGCTCACACTCGGATCCAGCAAAGGCTGACGGTCGCCGAGGCGGGAGCGGGCCGACGCGGACGGGCAGCGCTTCGGCACCACCTTCGCCGACGCGCCGACCAGGCCGGGCAGTGGAAACTGCAGTAGGCGACCGAAGGCTCGGGAGGCGAGCGATGCCTCTGCCTCCCGGCCCGCCTGTCCATCCCCGTGGCCGCCTTGAACGGGTTCATGGGCAACCCGTTCGGTCGGGTCGCCGTCATCGAGCATGGCGGCGCATTCCTCGGCGGTGTGAACAGTGTCCAGCCGGTCGCGAAGGATGCGATGTGTGTCGCGGGGGATTCGAGCTTATGTTCGAGTCTATGAGGTTGGCGCCCTGCCGCGCATACTGGCTCCACAATGACGAACCGATCCGCGCCCCGGCGCCACCTGCCCACAAGCCCCTTCAAAGCCCCCGCCGACCCCGTGCCCAAGCATTTCGCACTCGGAGACCGCGTCTCTCACGACCAGTACGGACTTGGAAGAGTCATCGCCGTGGAGTTCGCGGGTGAGGCTCTGCTCATCGACTTCGGCTCGCGCGAGATCCGCATCGTCAGCCCGTACCGCGGGATGTACAAGCTCTGACCTTGCCCGCCGTTGTCAGTGGCGCGCACTGCCGTGTGGCCGCCCCATCCGGGCTTGCCGGCTGGGGCGCAACTCGGACCCGCCCCGCCGCGGTACAGCACCCGCGCGGGGCGGCGGCTCGGGGCGAGGTGCCCTGATCGTCGCGCTGCCGGCGCTGCTGGTCTTCCTGCTGGTGTACCGCCACTTCATCGCGGGGCTCACGCCCGGATCCCGCAAACGCTGACGGAACGTCCGGATCCGGGGTTTCCGCGGCGCGGTTCGGCGGCATGAGGATCATGAGCACGGCAGAAGGGGGAAGAATGGCCTGGTATCCGGGCGCCACCAAGTACGAGCTGCAGCCCGAGTCGGACGGTCAACCCGCCATCCGGCCCACGCAGTTCATCATGCACAGCATCGCCGCCCCGTGGACCGCGCGGCGCATCTACGAATACTGGCGCGACAGCACCAATCTCGAGTCGCACTTCGGGCTCGGCTACGAGGGCGACCTCGGCCAGTACATCGGCACCGAGACCCGCGCCGACGCCAACTACAAGGCGAACCTCCGTCCCGACGGCACCGGCGCGGTCAGTATCGAGACCGCCTCCAACCTGGAGCACACCGACCCGTGGACGGCCAAGCAGGTCGAGAAGCTGATCGCGCTCGGAGCCTGGCTGCATCAGCGGCACGGCATACCGCTGCGGGTCTGCCGTTCGGCCTCCGATCCCGGCTACGGCTATCACCGGCTGCACGCCGACTGGGCGGACTCCGGCACGGCCTGCCCGGGGGACGCCCGCGTCCGTCAGTTCAAGAACGTCGTCTTCCCCGGAATCGTCGCCCGCGCCACCGGACAGACCCCCGTCCCGCCCCAGGAGGACCCCGACATGCCGTCGATGCTGAACGAATCGAACGCCGTGGATGTCTCCCTCGGCTCCGGTGCCTGGGTGGGCCTGGCCTTCAGTGACGCCGTCCTGCACTCGGGACCGCGCCGCCACTCGACCCTGGTGCACCTGCTGTTCGCCGACAACACCCACAAGGACGCCCGTATCGAGGGCCGCTTCTACCTCACCGACACCGCCGGGAAGAACCCGTCGCCGTACCTCGCGACCACCAAGAAGGGCCCGGGCGGCCATCAGTTCCTGTGCACCGCCGATGTCCCCAAGGGCCGCCACCTGCGCTTCGAGGTCCGTGCCACGACGCCGGACGGCTCATCGGTCAGACTCCTGCACCGGGCAGCCTCGGGTCCGTACTGGGCTCTGTGACGGGTCGTCAGAAGGATTCCGTCGCCTGCTGCGGGATCACCACGAGGAACGCGTCCGAGTCCAGGTCCATCACGACCTCCGCCGGCACGCCCTCGTCCCGTCGTGCCCGGGCGAACTCCTCGGCGGGCCAGCTGCCTCGCGGTCCCCCTGCGGGAAACTTCTCCAGCACCGTACGGCGCATCACCGCACCCCCTTGCTCACTGTGATCTCCAACGAGGCTCCGTCCGAATGTGTTACGGCATTGACCGACGCTCCGGTCGAGCCGCTGAGACGTTTCCGTGGCAGGGTGTTGCGGGCAGTCCACAGGGGGCTACGGAGGAGGGGGAACCGTGATCGTCTGGATCAACGGTGCTTTCAGTGCGGGCAAGACGACCGCCGCTCGCGAACTGATCGATCTGATCCCGAACAGCACTTTGTACGACCCTGAACTGACCGGCGATGTGATGCGGAGCCTGCTGCCGCAGAAGCGCCTCGATGAAGTGACCGACTACCAGGACCTGCCGATCTGGCGCCGGCTCGTCGTGGACACCGCGGCCGCGCTGCTCGCCGAGGTCGGCGGAGTCCTGGTGGTGCCGATGACCCTGCTCAGGCAGGAGTACCGCGACGAGATCTTCGGCGGGCTCGCCGCCCGGCGCATACCGGTACGGCATGTGTTGCTCCGCCCGGAGGAAACGATCCTGCGGACGCGGATCGCCGAACGCGAGGAGCCGGACATCCCGGATGCGGAACAGCGCGTACGGCAATGGGCGTACGACCACATCGAGCCCTACCGCACCGCCCTCGGCTGGCTCACCACCGACGCCCATGTCGTCGACACGTCGTGTCTCAGCCCGCGCGAGACCGCGGAGGCCGTGGCCGAAGCCGTGGGCACCGGGGCGGCCGCCGTCTGCGAGATCGTGCAGACACCCGAGCCGACCTCCGAGACCCTCGCCGCGGGGGTGCTCCTCTTCGACGAGCAGGACCGGGTACTTCTCGTCGACCCCACCTACAAGCCCGGCTGGGAGTTCCCCGGCGGTGTGGTCGAGTCCGGCGAGGCGCCGGCACGCGCGGGCATGCGCGAGGTCGCCGAGGAGATAGGGATCCGTCTCGACGCCGTACCACGGCTGCTGGTCGTCGACTGGGAGCCGCCGCGGCCACCGGGCTACGGCGGGCTGCGGCTCCTCTTCGACGGTGGGCGGCTCACCGGCGACGAGGCGGCCGCCCGGGTGCTGCTGCCCGGCTCGGAGCTGCGGGGGTGGCGGTTCGCCTCCGAGGAGGAGGCCGCGGGGATGCTGCCCCCGGTCCGCTACGAGCGGCTGCGCTGGGCCCTGCGGGCCCGGGAGCGCGGAACGGTGCTCAACCTGGAGGCCGGTGTTCCCGTGGGATGAGCCAGGGCCTGTCGTTCGGATCAGGCCGGACGAGCGGGCGGGCTCACGACGTTCATGAGGCGGCGCCGGCTGCCGCGCTCAGCACCGCCGCCGCGTCGACCGTGACCGGGTCGCCGTGCCCGAAACAGAGCGTGGACGGCGCCAGCGCGGCCAGCCGGTGCATCGACTCCACGGCCTGCTTCCGGTCCACGTTGAAGACACCCAGCATCACCTGACCCACGCCCGCGACCGCGTCCCCGGTGAACAGCACGCCGTGGCGCGGGAGATGGACCGCGATCGAGCCGTCGGTGTGGCCCGGGACATGCACCACCCGGGCCCCGCCGCCGAACCCGAGCTCCTCGCCGTCCTCCAGGTCACGGTCCACCCGGGTCGGCGGCGCCTCCGGCACCGTGAGCCCGTGCTCGTACAGCGGGATCTCCCAGTCGAGCAGGACCGGGTCGGGGACCGGCGCCTCGCCGCGGATCACCGGGGCGTCCAGCCGGTGCGCCAGCACCTCGGCCCCGTACCGGTCCGCCAGCTCCTGCGCCGCGCCGACATGGTCGCGGTGGCAGTGGGTGAGCACGATCCGGCGGATGCCCGCGGGGTCGGCGCCGAGCCCGCGCACCGCGTCCTCGATCTCGGCGGCGGCATGGACGTTCCCGGCATCGACCAGGGTGAGTTCCGCGCCTTCACGCCACAAGTAGGCCTGGCCGATCGGGAAACGGAACATGTGCAGCTGGGGAAGCACCTCGATGACGTCCATGCGGCGAACGTACGCGGACGCCCACGCCCGCCGCACGGATCTACGC
>NZ_JBSGZO010000309.1:0-10500 GCF_053611045.1 Streptomyces sp. NPDC054841
CCCCGTACGAAACGGAGTGGCCGCCCTTCGTCAGACGTCGTACGCCTTACTGGTTGTACGGACCGTAGTCGTAGTCCTCCAGCGGAACGGCCTGGCCGGAGCCCGTGCCGAACGGCGAGTAGTCGATGTCGTCGTAGCCGACGGCCGAGTACATCGCGGCCTTGGCCTCCTCGGTCGGCTCGACCCGGATGTTGCGGTAGCGGGACAGGCCCGTACCGGCCGGGATGAGCTTACCGATGATGACGTTCTCCTTGAGGCCGATCAGGGAGTCCGACTTGGCGTTGATCGCCGCGTCGGTCAGAACCCGGGTCGTCTCCTGGAAGGACGCCGCCGACAGCCACGACTCGGTGGCGAGCGAGGCCTTGGTGATACCCATCAGCTGCGGACGGCCGGAGGCGGGGTGACCGCCCTCGGTGACCACACGACGGTTCTCGGTCTCGAACTTCGAGCGCTCCACGAGCTCGCCCGGCAGCAGCTCCGCGTCGCCGGACTCGATGATCGTCACACGGCGCAGCATCTGCCGGATGATGATCTCGATGTGCTTGTCGTGGATCGACACACCCTGCGAGTTGTAGACCTTCTGGACCTCGCCGACCAGGTGGACCTGGACGGCCCGCTGGCCGAGGATGCGCAGCACGTCGTGCGGGTTGGTCGCACCGAAGGTGAGCTTCTGGCCCACCTCGACGTGGTCTCCCTCGCGCACCAGGACCTTGGCGCGCTTCGAGATCGGGAACGCCGTCTCGTCGCTGCCGTCGTCCGGGGTGACGATGATCTTCTTGGTCTTCTCGGTCTCCTCGATCCGCACGCGGCCGGCGGCCTCGGAGATCGGGGCGACACCCTTCGGGGTACGGGCCTCGAAGAGCTCGACGACACGCGGCAGACCCTGGGTGATGTCGTCACCGGCCACACCACCGGTGTGGAAGGTACGCATCGTCAGCTGGGTACCGGGCTCACCGATGGACTGGGCGGCGATGATGCCGACCGCCTCACCGATGTCGACCAGCTTGCCGGTGGCGAGCGAACGGCCGTAGCAGTACGCACACGTACCGACCGCGGACTCACAGGTCAGGACCGAGCGGGTCTTGACCTCCTCGACACCCGCACCAACCAGCGCGTCGATGAGCACGTCACCGAGGTCGACGTTGGCCGGCGCGATGACCTTGCCGTCCACGACGACGTCCTCGGCGAGCATCCGCGCGTACACGGACGTCTCGACGTCCTCCGCCTTGCGCAGGACACCGTCGGCGCCGCGCTCGGCGATCCGCAGCTTCAGACCGCGGTCGGTGCCACAGTCCTCCTCGCGGATGATGACGTCCTGCGAGACGTCGACCAGACGACGCGTCAGGTAGCCCGAGTCGGCGGTACGCAGAGCGGTGTCGGCGAGACCCTTACGGGCACCGTGGGTGGAGATGAAGTACTCCAGCACGGACAGGCCCTCACGGAACGACGCCTTGATGGGACGCGGGATCGTCTCGTTCTTGGCGTTCGACACCAGACCACGCATACCGGCGATCTGACGCATCTGCATCATGTTTCCACGAGCACCCGAGTTGACCATCATGAAGATGGGGTTGGTCTTCGGGAAGTTCTCGTTCATGGCCTCGGCAACCTCGTTGGTCGCCTTGGTCCAGATCGCGATGAGCTCCTGCGTGCGCTCGTCCTTGGTGATCAGACCGCGCTCGTACTGCTTCTGGACCTTCTCGTCCTGGGCCTCGTAGCCCGCGACGATCTCCTTCTTCGCCTCGGGAACGACGACGTCGGAGATGGCCACGGTGACGCCGGAACGGGTCGCCCAGTAGAAGCCGGCCGCCTTCAGGTTGTCGAGCGTCGCCGCCACGATGACCTTCGGGTAGCGCTCGGCGAGGTCGTTGACGATCTCGGAGAGCTGCTTCTTGCCGACCGAGTAGTCGACGAACGGGTAGTCCTCGGGCAGCAGCTCGTTGAAGAGCGCACGGCCCAGGGTGGTCTTCAGCCGGAAGCTGTCACCCTGCTGCCACGGCGCCGAGTCGTCGCCCTCCTCCGCCACCGGCGGGGTCCAGCCACGCGGCGGGACGGTGCCGATCGGGAAGCGGATGTCGACCTTCGCCTGGAGCGAGAGCTCCCGGGCGTCGAAGGCCATGATCGCCTCGGCGGTGGAGTTGAACGCACGGCCCTCGCCGCGCACCTCGCGCTCCTCCTCGTCCGTGGTGAGGAAGAAGAGGCCCAGCACCATGTCCTGGGTCGGCATGGTGACCGGTCGGCCGTCGGCCGGCTTGAGGATGTTGTTCGAGGACAGCATCAGGATGCGGGCCTCGGCCTGCGCCTCCGCGGACAGCGGCAGGTGCACGGCCATCTGGTCACCGTCGAAGTCCGCGTTGAACGCGGTGCAGACGAGCGGGTGGATCTGGATGGCCTTGCCCTCGACCAGCTGCGGCTCGAAGGCCTGGATGCCGAGACGGTGCAGCGTGGGCGCACGGTTCAGCAGCACCGGGTGCTCGGCGATGACCTCTTCGAGGACGTCGTACACGACGGTGCGGCCGCGCTCGACCATGCGCTTGGCGCTCTTGATGTTCTGCGCGTGGTTCAGGTCGACCAGGCGCTTCATCACGAACGGCTTGAAGAGCTCCAGCGCCATGGCCTTGGGCAGACCGCACTGGTGCAGCTTCAGCTGCGGGCCGACGACGATGACGGAACGCGCCGAGTAGTCGACTCGCTTACCGAGCAGGTTCTGACGGAAGCGGCCCTGCTTACCCTTCAGCATGTCGCTGAGGGACTTCAGCGGGCGGTTACCGGGACCGGTGACCGGACGGCCGCGGCGGCCGTTGTCGAACAGCGCGTCGACGGCCTCCTGGAGCATCCGCTTCTCGTTGTTCACGATGATCTCGGGGGCACCGAGGTCGAGCAGACGCTTCAGACGGTTGTTCCGGTTGATGACCCGGCGGTACAGGTCGTTCAGGTCGGAGGTCGCGAAGCGGCCACCGTCCAGCTGCACCATCGGACGCAGGTCCGGCGGGATCACCGGGACGCAGTCCAGCACCATGCCCTTGGGGCTGTTGCTGGTCTGCAGGAAGGC
Organism: Streptomyces sp. NPDC054841; assembly: GCF_053611045.1. NCBI lineage: Bacteria > Bacillati > Actinomycetota > Actinomycetes > Kitasatosporales > Streptomycetaceae > Streptomyces > Streptomyces sp. NPDC054841. The sequence continues at coordinate 3,053 of NZ_JBSGZO010000309.1, forward strand.
GGAGACGACCTTGAGGCGCTTGAGCGCACGGGTCTTCTTCTGGCCCTTGCCGGTACGGATGATCTCGCGGAGGCGCTCGGCCTCCTCCTCCAGGTCGAAGGACTCCAGGCGCTTCTGCAGCGCCGCGGCACCCATCGAACCGTCGAAGTACGTGCCGAAGCGGTCACGCAGCTCGCGGTAGAGCAGCTCGTCGCCCTCCAGGTCCTGGACCTTGAGGTTCTTGAAGCGGCTCCACACCTCGTCGAGACGGTCGATCTCGCGCTGGGCGCGGTCGCGGAGCTGCTTCATCTCACGCTCGGCACCCTCGCGCACCTTGCGGCGCACATCGGCCTTGGCACCCTCGGCCTCGAGCTCGGCCAGGTCGGCCTCGAGCTTCTTGGCGCGGGCCTCCAGGTCGGCGTCGCGGCGGTTCTCGATCTGCTGGCGCTCGACGGAGACGTGGGCCTCCAGCGAGGGCAGGTCGCGGGTGCGGCGCTCCTCGTCCACGTACGTGATCATGTACGCGGCGAAGTAGATGACCTTCTCCAGGTCCTTCGGGGCGAGGTCGAGCAGGTAGCCCAGCCGCGACGGAACGCCCTTGAAGTACCAGATGTGGGTGACGGGAGCGGCCAGCTCGATGTGGCCCATCCGCTCACGGCGCACCTTGGCGCGGGTGACCTCGACGCCACACCGCTCACAGATGATGCCCTTGAAGCGGACACGCTTGTACTTGCCGCAGTAGCACTCCCAGTCCCGGGTAGGACCGAAGATCTTCTCGCAGAAGAGTCCGTCCTTCTCGGGCTTCAGGGTGCGGTAGTTGATGGTCTCGGGCTTCTTGACCTCGCCGTGGGACCACTGACGGATGTCGTCAGCGGTGGCCAGGCCGATCCGGAGCTCGTCGAAGAAGTTGACGTCGAGCACTATGCGTCAATCCCTCTCAGGGTCGTGTCTCAATCAATGGTCTGATGGGGGCCCCTCCACGCCCGCAGGGCGTAGGGGGAGGGTCCGGGGACAGCCGGGGCTCCTGGTGGAAGCCCCGGCCAAGCCCGTCAGACCTCTTCGACGCTGCTCGGCTCTCGCCTGGACAGGTCGATACCGAGCTCCTCCGCGGCGCGGAAGACGTCCTCGTCGGTGTCGCGCATCTCGATGGACATGCCGTCCGAGGACAGCACCTCCACGTTGAGGCACAGGGACTGCATCTCCTTGATGAGCACCTTGAAGGACTCGGGGATGCCGGGCTCGGGGATGTTCTCGCCCTTGACGATGGCCTCGTAGACCTTCACGCGGCCGGTGACGTCGTCGGACTTGATGGTCAGCAGCTCCTGGAGGGCGTACGCGGCGCCGTAAGCCTCCAGCGCCCACACCTCCATCTCACCGAACCGCTGGCCACCGAACTGAGCCTTACCACCCAGCGGCTGCTGGGTGATCATCGAGTACGGACCGGTCGACCGGGCGTGCAGCTTGTCGTCGACCAGGTGGTGGAGCTTGAGGATGTACATGTACCCGACCGAGATCGGGTCCGGGAACGGCTCGCCGGAGCGGCCGTCGAACAGCCTCGCCTTGCCGGTCGGGAGCACCATGCGCTCGCCGTCCCGGTTCGGGATGGTGTGCTGGAGCAGACCCGCGAGCTCGTCCTCGCGCGCACCGTCGAAGACCGGGGTCGCGACGTTGGTGCCCGGCGCGACCTGGTCCGCGCCGATGGACTGCAGGCGCTGGGCCCACTCGTCGGCGAGGCCGGAGACGTCCCAGCCGCGGCTGGCGAGCCAGCCGAGGTGGATCTCCAGGACCTGTCCCGGGTTCATTCGGGACGGGACACCCAGCGGGTTGAGGATGATGTCGACCGGGGTGCCGTCCTCCAGGAACGGCATGTCCTCGATCGGCAGGATCTTGGAGATGACGCCCTTGTTGCCGTGACGGCCGGCGAGCTTGTCACCGTCGGTGATCTTGCGCTTCTGCGCGACGTACACGCGCACCAGCTGGTTCACACCGGGGGGAAGCTCGTCGCCCTCCTCGCGGTCGAAGACGCGGACGCCGATGACCTTGCCGGTCTCGCCGTGCGGCACCTTCAGCGAGGTGTCACGGACCTCACGGGCCTTCTCACCGAAGATCGCGCGGAGCAGGCGCTCCTCCGGGGTCAGCTCGGTCTCACCCTTCGGGGTGACCTTGCCGACCAGGATGTCGCCGGCGACGACCTCGGCACCGATACGGATGATGCCGCGCTCGTCGAGGTCGGCGAGGACCTCCTCGGAGACGTTCGGGATGTCCCGGGTGATCTCCTCGGGGCCGAGCTTGGTGTCACGGGCGTCGACCTCGTGCTCCTCGATGTGGATCGAGGAGAGGACGTCGTCCTGGACGAGGCGCTGCGACAGGATGATCGCGTCCTCGTAGTTGTGACCCTCCCACGGCATGAACGCGACCAGCAGGTTCTTGCCGAGCGCCATCTCACCGTTCTCGGTGGCCGGGCCGTCGGCGAGGACCTGGCCCTCGACGACCCGGTCGCCCTCGGCGACGACGACCTTCTGGTTGACCGAGGTGCCCTGGTTCGAGCGGGAGAACTTGGCGATGCGGTACGTGGTGTACGTGCCGTCGTCGTTGGCGACGGTGACGTAGTCGGCCGAGACCTCCTGGATCACACCGTCCTTCTCCGCCTTGATGACGTCGCCGGCGTCGGTGGCACAGCGGTACTCCATGCCGGTGCCGACGAGCGGGGCCTCCGCCTTGATGAGCGGAACGGCCTGGCGCATCATGTTCGCGCCCATGAGGGCACGGTTGGCGTCGTCGTGCTCGAGGAACGGGATCATGGCGGTCGCGACCGACACCATCTGGCGCGGCGAGACGTCCATGTAGTCCACGTCCGACGGCGGCACGTAGTCGACCTCACCGCCACGACGGCGGACGAGCACACGGGCCTCGGAGAAGCGCAGGTCCTCGCCCAGCGCGGCGTTGGCCTGCGCGATGACGAAGCGGTCCTCCTCGTCAGCGGTCAGGTAGTCCACCTCGTCGGTGACCTGGCCGTCGACGACCTTGCGGTACGGCGTCTCGACGAAGCCGAACGCGTTGACGCGGCCGTACGAGGCGAGCGAACCGATCAGACCGATGTTCGGGCCTTCGGGGGTCTCGATCGGGCACATGCGTCCGTAGTGGGACGGGTGCACGTCTCGGACCTCGAAGCCCGCCCGCTCACGGGACAGACCGCCGGGGCCCAGCGCCGACAGACGGCGCTTGTGGGTCAGGCCCGACAGCGGGTTGTTCTGGTCCATGAACTGGGACAGCTGGCTGGTGCCGAAGAACTCCTTGATGGAGGCGACGACCGGCCGGATGTTGATCAGGGTCTGCGGCGTGATCGCCTCGACGTCCTGGGTGGTCATGCGCTCGCGCACGACGCGCTCCATACGAGCCAGACCCGTGCGGACCTGGTTCTGGATGAGCTCGCCGACGTTGCGCAGACGACGGTTGCCGAAGTGGTCGATGTCGTCGGTCTCGACGACGATCTGCGTGCCGTTCTCGCCGACCGTCTCGACCTCACCGGCGTGCAGCTTGACCAGGTACTTGATGGTCGCGATGACGTCGTCGGTGGTGAGCACGCCGGCGTCCAGCGGCTCGTCCGCGCCGAGCTTCTTGTTGACCTTGTAGCGGCCGACCTTGGCGAGGTCGTAGCGCTTCGGGTTGAAGTACAGGTTCTCAAGAAGGGTCTGCGCGGCCTCGCGCGTCGGGGGCTCGCCCGGGCGCAGCTTGCGGTAGATGTCGAGCAGCGCGTCGTCCTGGCCCTGGGTGTGGTCCTTCTCCAGGGTGGCGCGCATCGACTCGTACTCGCCGAACTCCTCGAGGATCTGCTCGGTGGTCCAGCCGAGCGCCTTCAGGAGGACGGTGACGGACTGCTTGCGCTTGCGGTCGATGCGGACACCGACCATGTCGCGCTTGTCGATCTCCATCTCCAGCCAGGCACCCCGGGACGGGATGATCTTGGCGGAGAAGATGTCCTTGTCGGACGTCTTGTCGATGGAGGAGTCGAAGTAGACACCCGGCGAGCGGACCAGCTGCGACACCACGACACGCTCGGTGCCGTTGATGACGAAGGTGCCCTTGTTCGTCATGAGCGGGAAGTCGCCCATGAAGACCGTCTGGGACTTGATCTCACCGGTCTCGTTGTTGGTGAACTCGGCCGTGACGAAGAGCGGCGCGGCGTACGTGAAGTCGCGCTCCTTGCACTCGTCGATCGAGTTCTTCGGGGGCTCGAAGCGGTGGTCGCGGAAGGTCAGCGACATCGACCCGGAGAAGTCCTCGATCGGAGAGATCTCCTCGAAGATCTCCTCCAGACCGGACTTGGTGGGGACGTCCTGTCCGGACTCCAGAGCCGCCTCGACACGAGCCTTCCAGGCGGCATTGCCGAGCAGCCAGTCAAAGCTCTCGGTCTGCAGCGCAAGGAGGTTCGGAACCTCGAGGGGCTCCTTGATCTTTGCAAAGGAGATGCGCAGCGGGGCGGTGCTTGCGCCGTTGTTCGTATTCGCGGTCGAGGCGTTGCGCGAGGCGGCCAAGAGGGGGTCCTTCCGAGGGCTCGGACTCACTACGCGCGTACCGGTCCCCAGCCGGGCACGGAGACAGACGGCTCCTGATTTGGTCAAATGGCCAGGTCAGGGCTATTCGGTCAACGATGCTCGTGCGAGGGTATGCCCCTGGTGACGGGCAGGAGGCAGCTAACAGGCAGCGCAAAGGGTCAGTGTAGCCACTTGGCCCACTGATGTCCAGGGCGGGTTTTCCGAGACCCTCGTTGTTCTCAACTCCGCGGTATGCCGTGCGCTGGAGGCGCACACCGATACTGCCCGTTCGGTCGTCGATCCATGCCTCGAGTTTGGACCGTTGTGACGACGCGTCCTGAGAATTGCGCGCTGCGTGCGGTTCGTCAAGGCCCCCCACTCGGTGGAGATCGTCACCTGGCGCACGGCGAAGATCACCTTACTCTCCGCAGCGGTCATGGCAAGACAGCCACCCGGGTGCCTCCGGGAACGCCGAAGGACGACCACCCGCATGGGTGATCGTCCTTCAGTGCGTGCGCGTTACAGCCCGGGAGTCAGGAAACTCCGTGCCGCGCGACGGAGGAGCAAGTCGAAACTTACTTGACCTCGACGGAGGCGCCGGCAGCCTTGAGGGACTCGGCAGCCTTCTCCGCGGCCTCCTTGGCGACCTTCTCGAGGACCGGCTTCGGGGTGCCGTCGACGAGGTCCTTGGCCTCCTTCAGACCCAGCGAGGTCAGCTCACGCACGACCTTGATGACCTGGATCTTCTTCTCGCCGGCGCCGGTGAGGATGACGTCGAACTCGTCCTGCTCCTCGACGGCCTCGGCAACGGCGCCCGGGCCGGCGGGGCCGGCAACGGCGACCGCGGCGGCGGCGGTGACGTCGAACTTCTCCTCGAAGGCCTTCACGAACTCGGAGAGCTCGATGAGGGTCATCTCTTCGAACTGCGCGAGCAGGTCGTCCTGGCTGAGCTTCGCCATGGTGGCGGTCCTTCCACTAATTCGGCTGGTGCCGGATGTACATGTGAGGCGGGCGTACGTTGGCCCGCTGCGACCCGCGCGCGAGAGCGGCACGGATCAATGCGCGAGCCGAATTACTCGGCACCGCCCTGCTCGGCCTGCTTGGCGCGAAGCGCGTCCACGGTGCGGACGAGCTTCGACGGAAGCGCCTGGAAGAGCTGGGCAGCCTGGGACTGCTTGCCCTTGAAGGCGCCCGCCAGCTTGGCGAGCAGAACCTCGCGGGACTCGAGGTCCGCAAGCTTCTTGATCTCATCGGCGGACAGCGCCTTGCCATCAAGGACACCCGCCTTGATGATGAGATTCGGGTTCTCCTTGGCGAAGTCACGAAGACCCTTCGCCGACTCCACCGGGTCACCGGTGATGAAGGCAACCGCCGTCGGACCAGCGAACTGGTCGTCGAGCGAAGTGATCCCGGCCTCGTTGGCCGCAATCTTGGTCAGCGTGTTCTTCACCACGGCGTACTGGGCGTTCTCACCGAGCGAACGACGCAGCGTCTTGAGCTGCGCCACGGTGAGACCCCGGTACTCGGTCAGCACAGCGGCGTTCGAGCTGCGGAACTGCTCCGCGAGCTCGGCTACCGCGGCAGCCTTGTCGGGCCTTGCCATAGAGCGTCGGCCTCCTTCCGGGTGATGAGGACCGCTCAGAAGGGGCTGAACAAAACGAAACGCCCCGGCGCAGGCGCACGGGGCGTAGCTCGACCGGCTGTGCTCTTTGAAGAGCGGCATCCGGGAACTCATCCACAGTCACCTGCGCGGGTCGTCCGCAGCTAGCGGATCCTTCGGCCACTGCACCCTTGCGGGCACAGCAACGACCAGCGGTCTTTGGCTTCTGTGGAAGGTTACGGGAACGGGTCCGCGTCAAGCAAATCGGGTCATCGGGGCGATCAGGCGCCGGACCCCGTGCCGCCGTCCATTCCGGCGTTCTCCAGGTCCTTCAGCATCTTGAAGAGGTCCAGGGTGTCCTTGGCCGGCGGCGCCTGGACGGTGGCCTTGGCGCCGTAGTCCGAGTAGTTGGCGGTCATGTGCACCGTGCCCTGGGGCATCTTCATGCCGACGACCATCTTCACCGGGTAGTTGTCCTCGTTGACCCAGACCTCGGTGTCGTACCCCTTGATGCCCGCCTTCTTGACGTTGGCGACGAGGTCCTTGCGCTCCTTCTCGGAGAGCACGTCGAGGGACTTGTTGGCCTTGACCATCTCCTCGAAGGTCAGCGTGCCCTTGTAGTGCTGCGTCTGGACACCGTCGACCTTCTCGGCACCCACGTGCTTGACGCTCGGCGAGCCGAGCAGCAGGGCGAGCTGCTGGGCCGGGTCCTGGTTCATGTTCTCCAGGCTGCCGGTCATCTGCTGCTGCAGGGCCTTGTCGCCGCTGGCCTCCGCGGCGGCCTTGAGGTCCATCTTCATCCAGCGCTTGCCGTCCATCTGGGCGGCGTTCTTCGCACCCATGTCCATGTACATGACGTTGTCCAGCCACACCATGCGCATCTGCTCGGGGGCGTCGGGGTCGCCGGCCTTGAGCATGGAGCCCTTCATGGTGAAGTCCATCACCGTGGGGTTCCACCCCTGGACCCCGGTCATCTCCATGGTGCCGCCGCCGTCCATCCCCGCGGGCATGGACATGGTCATACGGACCTTCGCGGACTTCGCCGCCGCCGTCTTCTTGTAGGCGGCCTGGAGGACCTCGGTCACCGAGCCCTGGGACTGAGGCGCGGCCTTCCCGGGCGCTGCGGTCTTCTTCCCCCCGTCACCGTCCTGGCACCCCGCGACCCCCGCGATGACGGCCACTGCCGTCAGAGAGACGCCCGCGCGCTTCCATGCGGACATGCTCATGAATCCCCACCCCTTGGTATTTCGCCTGTGACGTCAACTGAACGGTAACCCACGCCTCCGACACTGTCGTTCGAAAAAACCGGCCCCCGCGCCTCAGGAGAGGTGCGG
>NZ_JBSGZO010000310.1:0-10446 GCF_053611045.1 Streptomyces sp. NPDC054841
GAACATGTCGGCCGGCCACCTGAGCCGCCAGTTCCGGCTCGCCTACGGTGAGTCGCCGTACGGCTACCTGATGACGCGGCGCATCGAGCGCGCGACGGTGCTGCTGGGCCGTGGCGACCTCAGCGTCACCGAGGTCTGTCTCGCGGTCGGCTGCTCGTCGCCGGGCACCTTCAGCACTCGCTTCACCGAGCTGGTCGGCATGCCGCCCATCACCTACCGGCGCGGCGCGGCGGGCGCTGCGGCGGGGATGCCGTCGTGCGTGACGGAACAGGTGACCAGACCGGTCAGGAATCGAGAAGCACCGGCGACCGAGCCGCACCTAGCGTGACGGACATGACCTCCATCGAATCCGTCACCCTCGAGGTGGCCGACCCCACGGCCGCCAACCGCTTCTACACCGCCTTCGGTCTGGGCACTCAGGTGCGCCTGCGGCCCTCGGAGGCGCCCACCACCGGCTTCCGTGGGTTCGCGCTGTCGCTCACGGTGTCCCAGCCGGCCACCGTCAACGGCTTCATCGGCGCCGCCCTCGACGCCGGCGCCACGCCGCTGAAGCCTGCCGCGAAGTCGTTCTGGGGCTACGCCGGCGTCGTACAAGCCCCGGACGGAACGATCTGGAAGGTCGCCACGTCGGCGAAGAAGGACACCGGCCCGGCCACCCGGCAGATCGACGACATCGTGCTCCTGCTGGGAGCCACGGACGTGGCCGCGAGCAAGCGGTTCTACATCGACCGTGGCCTCGCCGTCGCGAAGAGCTTCGGCCGCAAGTACGTCGAGTTCGCCAGTTCGTCGTGTCCCGTCAAGCTGGCGCTGTACGGGCGCCGTGTCCTCGCCAAGGACGTCGGCGTCCCTGACGACGGCACTGGATCCCACCGGCTCGTGCTGGGCAGCGGCGCCGGGTCTTTCACCGACCCGGACGGGTTTGCCTGGGAGGCCGTGTCGCCGGCACCCACGCCCTGATCCGTCACTGCAGGGGTGTCAGGTGGTCGGCCTCCTCCTCGGCACCGTCGCTGTTCCCCCCGGACTACAACCGATCAGTTCCGAAGAAGCCACAGCCGCGGCCGATTCCCGGCATGAGAGTCGCGGTCACGCCTTGTAGGAGAGGAAACCTGCCATGAAGGGCACTCAGACGTCCGCCAAGAGCACCGGCGCGGCCGACGAGAAGCACGACGGATTCACGGACGAGGAACGAGGCGCGATGAAGGAGCGCGCCCAGGAGCTGAGGACGGCCGCGCGCCGCAGCCCGCGCGCAGCCAAGGCGGATGCGGAGAGCGAGGTGCTCGCGAAGATCGCCGAGATGCCGGAAGCGGACCGCGTCCTCGCCGAGCGGCTCCATGACATCGTCAAAGCCGGTGCGCCGGACCTCTCGCCGAAGCTCTGGTACGGGATGCCCGCGTATGCCAAGAACGGCAAGGTCGTCTGCTTCTTCCAGGGCGCGCAGAAGTTCAGGACGCGGTACGCCACGCTCGGCTTCAGCGACCAGGCGGACCTCGATGAAGGCACCATGTGGCCGACCGCCTACGCCCTGACGGAGCTGACCGCCGCCAACGAGGAACGCATCGGTGCACTCATCAAGAAGGCGGTGGGCTGAAGCCGGTGCTCCTCATGAGCGCAGTGCTCGCCGGCCTGACCCACAGCCCGGCCCGACGGACAACCAGCCGACGGGCGGCTCCCGATGGCCCCTCGCCGTCTTCGGCCATGAGGAGGCGTCGTCGATGGTCACCGACGGCTCCCCGTCCCGGTCTTGACCGGCCGGATTCCGTTTCCCGGGGCCCCGGCCTGCCTCACCGAAGCGGCCAGGCCGGGGCGTGTGCCGGTGAGGGAAGGGGAGCAGGAGGGCGGATCAGCCCAGGGAAGCAGCCGACGGAACGACCACGCCGTACAGATCTGCGATCGTCGCGAGCGCACTACGATGAATCTGATCGGCAGTCAGGCCGCCGCCCACCGACGGCAACGGCCGCGTCGCACAGGCATCGGCGACGACCGTGGGACGGTTCCCGCGCAGGAACGCACCCTCCGCGGTGAACGTGACACACATGTGCGTCATGAACCCGGCGATGATGACGTCCTTGTTCCCGGCACCATCCACCAGCTCACCCAAGTTAGTTTCGTGGAACGCGTTGGGCGTGGTCTTCACGACGACCTGCTCGCCCTCGATGGGCGCCACGCCGGGGTGGATCCGGCCGATCTTGGCACGGATGTCGTACGGGGTGCCCTCGCCGCCGTCGTTGATGACGTGGATGACCTTCGCATCCGCTTCCCTGGCCCGGGCCAGCAGCGCGGCGGCAGCGTCGAGCGCGGGCTGCCACCCCTGAAGTTCCATCACGCCGCGGGTGTAGGTGTTCTGGTAGTCGACCAGGATCAGCGTCGCACCGGCCGGCGATGCCGGTGTCTGGTCGAATCCGTTGAGTTCCCGCAGGGTTGTCGTAGGCATGTTGCACCTTCTCGGGTCTGGTATCGAAAGGTCAGGGCCACCGTGTGATGGCGCACCGCCCACGCTACGAACCCACCTCGCATGGCGGCAATGTCATGTAACTTGCAGATCCAGACACCGGGTTGGGTGTCCTGCCACTGCCTCCGACCGGACGGAAACCCCTTGAGCAGCCTCAGCCGGTTCATCGTCGTGCTCCTCTTCGACGGCGTCGACCTCCTCGACGTCACCGGCCCCCCGGAAGTGTTCGCACTGCTGCAACGGGAGACCGGCAACGCAGAGGGTTACCACGTGGTTCTGGCCGCCGAGACCATGGACCCCGTCACCACCTCTGCCGGGGTACGCATCCTCCCCGATGTCACCTTCCAGGAAGCATCCACGCGCAGCATCGACACCCTCATGGTTCCCGGCTCGGTCGAGGTCGACGGCAACCGCCGCGTCCACGCCATCACCGACCCCACCGTGGTCCACTGGGTGAAGGAGCTGGCAGGCAGGGCCAAGCGCGTCGCGTCCGTGTGCGTGGGGGCGCACATCCTGGCGGCCGCCGGGCTGCTCGACGGCAAACGCGCCACCACCCACTGGTCCACCGCGCAGCAGCTCGCCGCCGACCACCCGGCGGTCGACGTCGACGCCGACCCCATCTTCATCCACGACCACAACGTGTGGACCGGAGCCGGCATCACCGCCTGCCTCGACCTGTCACTCGCCCTCGTCGCCGAAGACTTCGGCGAGGCCGTCGCGCTGCGCGTCGCCCGGCAGCTCGTCATGTACCTGAAACGTCCCAGCGGACAGAGCCAGTTCAGCGTCCCGATCGAACCCGTCTCGACCACCCGCCGCATGGACGACATCCGCCACTACATCACGCAGCACATGGCCGACCACCTCACCGTCACCGGTCTCGCCGAGCACGCCCACGTCAGCGAACGGCAGCTCACCCGCATCTTCAAGACGGAACTCGGCATGACCCCCGCCGCCTACATCGAATCGGCCCGCGTCGAAGTGGCACGGAACCAGCTCGAATCCACGGACGACACCCTCGAACGCGTCGCGTCGGCGTGCGGCTTCAACACACCCGACACCCTGATCCGAGCGTTCCGCCGGAAACTGAACACGACCCCGACGGAATACCGCAGCAGGTTCCGGCACTCCGGATAACCCCCGCCCGCCCAGGCAATGATTCGGATGTCGGGCACGGCCCAGCGCTCGAGAGCCTTCGATCCCAGCGCGAGCAGTTCGGCGGGGGGCTACGTCGACAGGGGTGTGCGCACGGCGAGGATGGCCATGTCGTCGTGGCCGTCGCTGGGGTTGTGGTCGACAAGGGCCTGGCAGAAGTCGTTCAGGGACAGGTCGCCGTGAGCGGCCGCGGTTTGGGCGAGGGCGTCGAGGCTGGTGTCGATGGGGTGCTGGGGGTGTTCGATCAGTCCGTCGGTGAAGAAGACCACGGTGGAGCCGGCGGGGAGTGGGTGGGTGTGGTCGGGGCGGGGTTGGTCGGCGTCCACCCCGAGGGGGATCCCGGGTTCGGCATGCAGGTACTTCGGTCGTTGGCCGGGGGAGATGAGCAGGGGCGGAAGGTGGCCTGCGCTGCTCCAGTGCAGGGTCCAGACGGAGCCTCGGGGTTCGATGCGGGCCAGGCAGGCGGTGGTGACGGGGTTGTTGGTGATGGCGTGCAGAGTGCGATCAAGCTGTGTGAGGACTGCGCTGGGCGGGGTGCGGCGGTCGTAGAGCAGGGCGCGCAGCATGTTGCGGGTCTGGGCCATGGCCGCCGCGGCTTTCAGGTCGTGGCCGCCCACGTCGCCGATGACGGCGGCGCACGCTCCGTCCGGGAGCAGAAAGGCGTCGTACCAGTCACCGCCGACCTGTGCGGGGGCGGTCGCCGGCCGGTAGACGGCGGCGCCCTCATACGGTCGCAGGTCGGACAGAGCCGGCAGCAGCAGACGCTGGAACTGCTCACTGCCTGCCCGCGCATGTTCGAACAGCCGCGCGTTTTCGATGGCCACTCCGGCCGCCCCGGCAAGTGCAACGACGATGTCCTCGTCGTACGCGTCGAACGGCTCCCCGTCACGCCGGTCGGCCAGGTAAAGGTCTCCGTAGACCTCGCCCCGGACGCTGATCGCCACCCCGAGCAGGCTGCGCATCGGTGGGTGACCGGGCGGGAATCCTGCGTAGTGGGGGTGGGCGGTGATCTCCTCGACCCGGAGCGGTTCGGGGCGGCGGATCAGGGCCCCGAGCAGACCCCGTCCGTGCGGGAACTCGACGCCGCTCAGCTCGGCCCGTTCCTGCTCGCTCAGCCCCACGGGGATGAAGTGCGCCAGGCCCTCGCCCTGCTCATCGAGGACGCCCAGCGCACCATAGCGAGCCTGGACCAGGTCCATGGCGGCCGTGACGATCCGGTCCAGCACCACCGGGAGCTCCAACTCCCGGCTGACTGCCATGACCGCGTCCAGCAGCGCCTGCAGCCGGTCCCTGGTCCGGGCCAGCCCCCGGAGCTGTGCGGAGATCTGGTCGAGCTGACCGTCCAGGAAGTGATGCAGGTCAGCAATGTTCGGAGGTTTCGGTTGTTCAGGTTCCATGGGCTCTCCCGAGGCCGCCGCACATGCCGTCCTACCTGGCGGGCGTGCACTACTCAACCTCACCAGGGCGGACCTCAGCCTCGCCGACCCGCGGATGCAGCCCATCGGACTCCGCATGCTTCCGCATCACCCCGAGCTCGGTCCGGGCCCGCGCCAGGCCGGTCTCCCGGGCCAAGTCCTCGACACCGATCCTCTTGGGATGCCGCTCCGGCACCCGCGAAATCATCCCCGCCCGCACCTCGGCCTCCACGAACGGCCTACGCTCGCACCGCTCGACCAGCCCGGCGAGATGCTCGGGCGAACGCACCACCACCCTGCTTGAGGAGTCCGCAGCTCAGTACCTCGGGTGCGTGCCCGGTGTGTGGCCGAAGGTGCGGCGGAAGGCATCGATGAACGCGCTGGCGGACGACCAGCCGCAGAGGTGCGCGACCGCGGTGACCGGAGTGTTCTCGGCCAGGAGGACCAGCGCGTGGTGGAGCCGCAACTGGGTGCGCCACTGCGGGAAGGTCATGCCGAGGTCGTTGCGGAACAGCCGGGACAGGGTACGGTCGCTCGCCCCGACCTCACGGCCCAGTTCGGCGAGGGTGCGGCTGTCCGCCGGATCGGCGTGCAGGATGTCGCACAGCGTTCGCAGCAGTGGGGCGGTGGGTGCGGGCAGGTGCAGGGGCTCCTGGGGCGAGGCCCGCAACTGGTCGAGCAGCACCGCGCGCAGGCGGGCCCGTTCGGGACTGTCGTCGCCCGGTGGGCGGGTGTAGGCGACGATCAGTTCGCGCAGCAGTGGACCCACGGCGAGTACCGTCGGCGTCTCCAGGCCGAGTGGGTTCTCGGTCGCGGGCAAACCCACCAGGTGCAGCTGGAGTTCGCCGTGGGCCTGGTGGGCATGCACGGTGCCGGCGGGTACCCAGATGGCTCGGGTGCCCGGGGCGACCCAGGAGCCTGCGCTGGTGGTGACGGCCAGCACTCCGCGGCCGGCGTAGACGATCTGGTGGTCGTCGTGCCGGTGGGCGTCTATCGCGGCGCCGGGCGCCAGTCGCTGGGTTCGGGTCGGGGCGACCGACTCGTGGCGGATTTCCGTCATCGTGCGGCAGTTTATTGGAAGTGCGACACGGCGCCCAGTGCCGATCATGACGGGGTGCGAAGGAATGCATCGATCACCCTGCTGTCCGTCGGGCACGCCTGCGTCGACGTCTACCAGGGCGCCGTGGCGTCCCTGGTGCCGATCTTCGTCGCCGAGCGCGCCTACAGCCATGCTGCCGTCTCGGGCATCGTGCTCGCCGCCTCACTGCTGTCGTCGGTGGCACAACCGGTGTTCGGTGCACTCACCGACCGCTGGGCGATGCCCTGGCTGCTGCCGGTCAGCACGCTGCTGGGCGGCCTGGGCATCGCGCTGAGCGGGGTGAGCGGCTCGTACGCGCCGACCCTCGCGTTCGTGGCGGTGTCCGGGGTGGGCGTGGCGGCCTATCACCCCGAGTCCGCCCGGGCGGCCCGGCTTGCCGGCCGGGGCAGCCACAGCGCGATGGGCTGGTTCTCGCTGGGTGGAAACCTCGGCTTCGCGGCGGCCCCGCTCATGGTCGCCGCCGTTGTCTCCCTCGGCGGTCTGCGCTTGACGCCGCTCCTGGTGCTGCCGGCGCTCGTCGGCGCCGTGCTGTGTCTGCCCGTGTTGCGGACGCTGGAGCAGCGTCAGTCCTCCGGGACGGGGACGACGGTGGCGGCCGGGGCCGACGACCGGGCGTCGTTCGTGAAGCTGTCGCTGGCCGTGGTGTGCCGGTCGATCGTCTTCATCGGCCTGAGCACCTTCATCTCGCTGTACGCCACCGAGCGCATGGACGGCAGCGCGGCGGCCGGCACCGCGGCGCTGTTCGTGCTCTTTCTCGGCGGCGCGGTGGGCTCCGTACTCGGCGGCGCGCTGGCAAGTCGTCGGGACCGGGTCACCGTCGCGCGCTGGTCGTACCTGCTCACGGCCGGATCCGTCGCGGGCCTGACCTTCGCACCGGGCCCGGCGTTGTATCTGTTCGTGGCGCTGACCTCGGTCGGCCTGTACGTCCCGTTCTCGCTTCAGGTCACGCTCGGGCAGGACTACCTGCCCTCCCGCGTCGGCACCGCCAGTGGCATCACACTCGGTCTGACCGTCAGCATCGGCGGTCTGGTGAGCCCGCTCATCGGCAGCGTCGCCGACGCGACATCCCTGCAAACCGCCCTGGCGCCACTGGTCCTGATGCCCGTCCTGAGCTGGCTGTTGTTTTGCACCCTGCCCGAACCCGCCGTGCCGCAGCCCGGGCCCGCGGCCCACCAGAAGGGAGACGACACCGATTGACACACCGACGCGCGTCGCATCAGTTCGCAGGGAACTGCGGCGCCGCGCCGATGGTTCCCGCAACGGTGCCCCAGATGGCGTCCAGCGCTGTATCCAGCGATACCTTGGGGTCCGTCAGCATCAGACGGATCCCGAACCCGTCGCACAGCGCGAGCAGTAGAGTGCTCGTCGCATCGACGTCGCACTGGGCGAATTCCCCGGAGTCGACACCCCTCTGCAGGGCATTGCCGACCCACTCGTGCAGTTGCTCGTACAGGTCGACGGCGAGGTGTCGCGCCGTGTCGTCGCGCAGCGCGCGCACCCAGAGTTCCTGCCACAGCCGCCAGTCCTGCCGGAGCTCCGGGTCCGTGGGGAGCAGGGCCCGCAGGATGCGGGCCAGGATCACCGCGGCGGACACCGAATCGGCGTCCCGTTCGAGTTCCGTGCCGGTCTGCGCGAAGGAGTACGTCATCGCCTCGGCGAACAGCTTCTCGCGGGTCTCGAAGTGGTAGTGGAGCAGAGCGGTGGACACGCCCGCGTGCTCCGCGACCATCCGCATACGGATTCTCTCGAAGCCGACCTCGGCGATCACCTCGCACGCGGCGGAGAGGATCCGCTCACGCGTCTCGCGTGTGCGTTCGGCCTTGGTCACGTGGGTGCTCCCTGGTCTGGTAGGTGCCGACGCGGTCCGTGGGACGTCACGTTCCGCACTGTTCCATCTTCGCGTATCTCTGCCGGCTCCGGGCCCGGTCCGCCCGGACGCCGGGAGCCCAGGGCCTGTACGACGCGGCGGCTCATCGGTGGGTGTGAAAGCCCCGGCCCGACTTCCGGCCGAGAAGGCCCGCATCAACCATGCGTGCCAGCAGTGGTGGCGGGGCGTACAGCGGCTCTCGGAACTCCTCGTACATCGACTCCGCGATGGCCTGGACGGTGTCCAGCCCGATGAGATCGGTGAGCGCGAGCGGACCGAGCGGATGCGCACAGCCGAGGACCATGCCTCTGTCGACGTCCTCGACCGACGCCGCGCCGGTCTCGACCATCCGGACCGCTGCCAGCAGGTACGGCACCAGCAGCGCGTTCACGACGAAGCCGGCCCGGTCCCGGGCGCGCACGACCTGCTTGCCGAGCGTCTCCGACGCGAACGCCTCTGCCCGCGCCGTGGTGTCTTCACCTGTCAGCAGGGACGGCACCAGTTCGACCAGGGGAAGGACCGGTACGGGGTTGAAGAAGTGCAGTCCCACCACCTGCTCAGGTCGCGAGGTGGCCGCCGCCAGGCGAATGACCGGGATCGACGACGTATTGGTCGCGAGGATCGCGTCGCGGCCCGCCACGGTTCTGTCGAGCCGCTCGAAGACCTCCAGCTTCGCCCGCTCGTGTTCGGCCACGGCCTCCACCACCAGATCACGGTCGGCCATGCCGTCGATGTCCGAGGTCAGCGTGATCCGCCCCAGTGCGGCGTCCCGTTCCTCGGAGGTCAACTTCCCTGCGGCCGCCGCACGGTCCAGCGACGCCATGATGCGGCGCCGGCCCGCCACCGCGGCACTTTCGCCGGCCTCGACCACCACCACGTCCAGACCTGCCCGGGCACACACCTCGGCGATACCGGATCCCATCAGGCCGCAGCCCACGACCCCGATCCGCTCGACATCCGTCATCGGTACTCCGTACGTTGCTCGGCGGCCCGGGCGGGCCGGTCGTGGCTGATGAGTGCGTGCCGGCCGAGGCCCACAGGAGGTGAGCCGTCCGGCTGTCCGGGGCCGCGCGGCGGAGGCGGGTCCGGGTCCCGGCGGCGTACACCAGGACCCGGAACCCGGCTCTCCCTAGCCGGCGGACGGCATCTGCAGGACGTCCGTGCCGCGCTTGATGAGTTCGTTGGCGATGATCAGGCGCTGGATTTCGGAGGTGCCTTCCCAGATGCGGTCGACGCGCAGCTCGCGGTAGAGGCGTTCGACGGGGTAGGAGCGGTCGTAGCCGCGGCCGCCGAAGATCTGCACGCACCGGTCGATGACCCGCCCGGACGCCTCGCTCGCCGACAACTTGGCGATGGCCGCCTTGGCGTGGAGGGTCTTGCGGTCGGACAGTCCCGCGTCCACCTCCCAGGCGACCTGGTGGGTGTAGGCGCGGTTGACGGCGATGTCGACGGCGCAGTCGGCGAGCATGCCCTGGACGAGCTGGAAGTCGGCGATGGGCGAGCCGAACTGGCGGCGCTCGACGGCCCAGTCGCGAGCCAGTTCCAGCGCTCGCTCGGCGGCTCCGCCCGTGCGCGCCGCGATCATCAGACGCTCCTCGGTGAACCAGGAGCGCGTGATGTCGTAGCCGTTCCCGATACCGCCGAGCACCGCGTCCTCCGGGACACGGACGTCCGTGAACGTGAATTCGGGGTGCTCGTAGACGAAGGTGTGCATGAAGCGCGGCACCCGGGTCATCTCGATTCCCGGGGTGTCCTTGTCCACGAGGAACAGGGTCGGCGCGCGATCCTCACCGGCCGCGGCCAGCACGATCATGAAATCGGCGTGATCCCCGACCGTGACGAACCACTTCTCGCCGTTCAGCACCCACCCGTCCGCGGTGCGCGTCGCGGTCGTCCTGATGCTCTGCGGGTCGGACCCGGCCTCGGGCTCGGTGACCGCGTAGCAGTCGCGACGCCGGCCCCGGATGACCGGGACGAGGTAGCGCTCGCGCTGCTCGGGGGTGCAGAAACGCAGCGCGTTCGCCGGGCGCCAGACCATGTCCCACAGGGCGCCCGTCAGCCGCCCCAGCTCCTCCTGGACGACGGCCTGTTCCAGGATCGTCAGTCCGGCGCCACCCCAGTCCTTCGGCATGTTGACGGCCTGGAGTCCGCTCGCCAGCACGGCGTCGCGGACGTCCGCGTGGGCCTGCGGCGGCAGGCCGTTGTTCTCCTCGCAGTCGAGCTCGTACTTCATGATGAACTCGGTGAGCCCACGGGCGGAGTCCTTGAGCTCCTCGTGACGGGCGGTGAGACGGAAGTCCATGTCGGTCCTCGGGGTCGTGGTGGGCGGGTGGGGGAGTGATCAGGAGGCGGGCAGCGCGAGTGCCCGAGTGCCGCGCTTGATGAGTTCGTTGGCGATGATCAGGCGCTGGATTTCGGAGGTGCCTTCCCAGATGCGGTCGACGCGCAGCTCGCGGTAGAGGCG
>NZ_JBSGZO010000311.1:0-10441 GCF_053611045.1 Streptomyces sp. NPDC054841
CGGGTGCCCCGGCCGAGCCGGCCCGGGGCACCCGTTCTCCTTGCCGCCGCGGTGCGTCCGCCGGAGGTGCGCCGGCGGTGTGCCGGAGGAGCGCCGGTGCCATTCGAGTGAATCCGGCGAAACTCCGAAGATGTTGAATCTTTAACGGAATAGGTCTATGGTGAGTGTCGTTGAAGTTTCAACGAATGGCGAGAAGTCTCGCCGCCCACATCCCCGAGGAGTAGCCATGGGCCTGTTCAACCGCAAGAACGACACCGCCACCGCCGTCGCGCCCGCAGTCCCCGCGGTCGACCCCGCTCTCGCCGCGCTGACCGGCGAGTACACCATCGACCCGGCCCACAGCAGCATCGGTTTCACCGTCCGTCACGCGATGGTCACCAATGTGCGCGGCACGTTCGGGGAGCACGAGGGCACGCTGAGCCTGGACGGCTCCGACCCGAGCTCCTCCGCCGCGGTCATCGACATCAAGATCGCCAGCGTCGACACCGGGATCGCCGACCGCGACGGCCACCTGCGCAGCGGCGACTTCTTCGACGCCGAGACGTACCCGCTGATGTCCTTCCGCTCGACGAAGGCCGAGCAGCTGGGCGGCGACAAGTACCGCATCACCGGCGACCTCACCATCAAGGACGTCACCCGCCCGCTCTCCATCGACCTGGAGTTCAACGGCACGGCGACCGACGTCTACGGCAACGAGCGCGTCGGCTTCGAGGGCAGCGCCCAGATCCTGCGCTCCGACTGGGGTCTGACCTGGAACGCGGCGCTGGAGACGGGCGGTGTCATGGTCAGTGACAAGGTGAAGCTGAACTTCGACATCTCCGCGATCAAGGCTGCCGCCTGACGCTCAGCGCCTCGGCGCACTGAGTGCAGGGAAGCCGGCGAACCCCCGTCCGTGAGGACGGGGGTTCGGCATGTGCTCGGCACGTGTTCGGCATGTGCTCGGCACGCGCTCGGCACGCGCTCGGCATGTCTGCGACATGGGCGACGAGGTCAGAGCCGCAGCGAAGCAGGGCGCACCGACCGCCACAGTTCGTGGACCTCGGCGGCACTCTCTTCACGGTCCTGAGGGACGCTCCAGACATGCACCGCCCCGGAAGGCTCGGTGAGCGGGGCCCAGCCCGGCTCACCGGTGGCCGCGAATCCGGCCCAGGCGCGGACCATGCGCCGGGAGAGCTCCCGGTCCTCCTCGTCGACGGGTCCGGTGAGGAAGTCGGCCCCCGCCGCGTCCAGGGTGCCGAAGGCGAAGGGAACATCCGCGGCATGCCACGCCCGCACCGGGCGGCCGTCGGCTCGTGTGCGGCGCCGGTCGAACCTGGACAGGTACGTGCGTCCGCCCTCGCGAGCCCGGGCATGGGAATCGGCGTGGGAATCGGCGTCGGCTTGTGCGTGGGCGTGGGCGTGGGCTTCGGCGAGGCGGACGCTGTGCGTGGTGAAGACCGCGTCACCGGCGATGGCGAGACAGACGTCCAGGACCGGCGCGTGCGGCATCAGCGCGCGGTAGCCGGCGACGAGCTCCGCCGGAAGCCCGAAGTCACGGGCGAAGCGCGCCAGACCGTCCTCGGTGGTGACCGGCGGCATGCTGCCCACCTCGTGCATCAGCCAGTACTCCTCCGTGGTGTGGCACACCAGGAGGTCCACCGCCCGCCCCGCTCCCCCCGCCACGGCCCCGACCGGGTCGGCCGGCAGCACGTCCCCGTCGAGGACGGGCCCGTAGATGACCGTGTCGTAGTGCAGCGGCCCTGATTCCGGGTCCGTGGCGTACTCCGCGACCACCCGGTCCGACGCGTCGACCAGGGCCTGCGGGGTGGCGGACAGCAGGCCCTCCGCGGTGGGGGCGACGCCTGCGGCCCCGGCCACCTTGTGAGCCAGCCCCGCGGCGAGATCCGGCGGGAAGTAGGCGTCGGGGACGCTGTGCGCGATGGCCCGCCGGAACAGTCCACGAGCCCGCTCGCTCGCCATCAGACAGGCGATCGAACCCGCCCCGGCGGACTGCCCGGCCACGGTGACGTTGTCCGGGTCGCCGCCGAAGCCCGCAACGTTGTCCCGGACCCAGCGCAGCGCGGCGATCTGGTCGAGGAGGCCGCGGTTGTCCGGGAACCCGGGAACATGGCCGAAACCCTCGAAGCCGAGCCGGTAGTTGCAGGTCACCACCACCAGGCCGGCACGCGCCAGCGCGGATCCGTCGTAGTCGGGCTGGGCCGACGACCCGAAGGTGTAGGCGCCGCCGTGAATCCAGAACAGCACCGGCAGCGGAGCGCAGGCATCCACCGGGGACCAGATGTTGACGCTGAGAACGTCCTCCTGGCCCGGAGACCAGACGGGGGCACCGGGCAGCTCCGCGGACTGCGGCGCGACCGGCCCGAAGCGTGTGCAGTCCCGCACACCGTCCCAGGCAGCCGCAGGGCGGGGCGCCCGAAACCGGCCGGCGACACCGAACGGCGGCGCCGCGTAAGGGATCCCGAGCGTGACGCGGAGCTCATCGACGATCGCGCCCCGTACGCGGCCGCTCTCCGTCGCGACGGTCCCGACGCTCGCCGTCTCGGCGGTCACGGCGGTCACGGCGTCGGCGGTGAGGGTCCCGACGGTCCCGACGGATCCATCGATCTCGTCGATCTCGTCGATCTCGTCGGGCCTGTCGGCCCCATCGGTCCCGCCGGTCGCTGAGGCACCCACAGTCAGACCTCCCTGTTCGCCGCCGACCTCTCCGGCGGGCAGTACAGGCTCCCACGGGGCCACGGCCCGGTGATCTTGAGGATCCTCGGGCGGTCCGGCTACAGCGGAATGTTAATGTCCAGAACCGGTCCGCCGACGCGGGTGGGCGGCGCGTCGAGGCTCTCCAGGACGTGCAGCATCGGTGTGTTGCTCGCGACGACCGCCGCGGTCAGGGTGTGGTGTCCGTCCCGGCGGGCCACATCGGCGGCGTGCGCGGCGAGTCCCGTACCCAGCCCCTTGAACTGCCACGCGTCCTCGATCAGCACGGCGAGTTCGCCGACCCCTTGCTGATCCGTGCGCATGACGTTGGTCATGGCGATGATGCGGTCCGTGTGCTGGGCAGTGGTGGTGACCAGGGTGGTGCCGCGCTCCGGGTCGGACAGCACCCGCCATCCGGCCCGGGACAGCTCGGGCTTGCCCGTGTGATAGCGCAGGGCCCGGCTGGACGACGAGCAACGGCGGTGCAACTCCTGGATCGGTCCCAGGTCGGCGGGGGTCACCTCCCGGGTCCGAGTGGTCGTACCGTCGATCAGCGTGATCGGGTGTCCGGTGCCTCCAGCGCCGGCGTCCGGCATGCCTCGGCCTCCTCACAGTGCGGGCAAACGGTTTGGTGCGCCGCAAGACCCTGTCCGGGCGTTGCCCCCCTGTGGCACACGAGAAGTCTTTTGCCACGCACCGGTCGGCTCAAGAACGGTTTACGCCAAATCGATTACGCTTCGCGCATTCAGCGTCACCGAAAGTTGCCACCTGCACGTGGTGTCGTCGCATCCGTACCTCGCCGCGCGGAATACCCCCCGATTCACCGCAGTTGGCCCCTGATGACCGCACGAAGACGATCACCAGGGGGCACACATGTCAGCACAGGAAGCACAGGCACAGGTGCAGGTGCAGGTGCAGGTGCAGGGCACCACGGCACCGGGCTTCGAGTCCGTACGGGAGGAGTTCGCCGCCTTCGTCGCCGAGGAAGCGCACTCCCCCGAGGCGCAGCTCGTCGCATACGCGGACGGGCAGTTGGCCGTGGACCTGTGGGCCGGGGAGGGGACCACCGGTGACACGCTCAGCGGGGTCTACTCCATCACCAAGGGCGCCGCGCATCTGGTCGTGGCGCTGCTCGTACAGGACGGCGTGCTGGATCTCGACCGGGAAGTGGCCTCGTACTGGCCGGAGTTCGCTGCCCCGGGGAAGGACCGGCTGACCCTGCGCGAGCTGCTCGCGCACAAGGCCGGGCTGATCGGCACCGACGAGGGGTTCACCATCGAGGAGCTGGCCGACGACCGGCTCGTCGCCGGGCGGCTGGCGGGTCAGCGGCCGTACTGGGAGCCCGGATCGGCGTACGGCTACCACGCGTTCGTGATCGGCGCGCTGACCGGCGAGGTGGTGCGGCGGGCGACCGGGCGGTCGATCCAGGAACTGTACGAGGAGCGGATCCGCGCCCCGTACGGCCTGGACTTCCACCTCGGCCTGCCCGAGGAGCTCGAAGCCCGGTACGCCCCGATCCTCCCGATGGCGCCGACGCCCGAGCAGGCCGCGGAAAGGGCGGCGAACCCGCTGGACCCGAGCAGCCTGCTGGCCATCGCCTTCAACTGGCACACCCAGCAGCCGATGGACCTGGTGGAGTTCGCCAACCACCCGCGTGTGAAGGCCCTGGGCTCCGCCTCGGCGGGCGGTGTCGGGAGCGCGCGTGGCGTCGCCCGGATGTACGCGGCGGTCATCAGCGAGCTGGACGGCCGGGCGCCGCTGCTGAAGCCGGACACGGCGGCCGAGTTCGCCCGGCTCCACGCCGCCGGCACCGACCTCGTCACCGGCGGGGAGGACCACTTCGGCATCGGCTTCGAGCTCCAGGCCGTCGGTCCGGCCGCCATCGGCCACAGCGGCGCGGCCGGCGCCCAGGCCTGGGCCGATCCCTCGACCGGCGTCGCCTATGCCTACACCCGCCGCCGCTTCGCCTACCCGGGCGGCGCGGCGCCGGAGAACGAGCGTCTGGCGGCAGCCGTGGTCCGGGCGGCGAAGGCGGTGAGCAGGACCGCCTGACGGCCACCCGCCGACCGCCGCGCAGGACGCGGCGACGCGTCGCCGCAAGGGTGGGCGATGGGTCGCCGCACGGGTGGACCTCAGTGCGACGACGCGTCGCCGGGCCGCTCGGCTACGCCTCCCGGAGCCGTGCCACCCGCTCGCCCGTAATCGTCTCGATCTCCGCCGCCGCCTCGTGGAGGAGTTCGTGGGTCACGCCGCTCAGCGCCCGCGCCACGGCCAGTTCGTCGCCGATGTGGGGGACGTCCGGGTCGGTACGGTTGCGGTGGGCCGTGCCCTCGCCGACGAAGAGTTCGGCGTTCTGGCCGCGGAGCCGGGCCTCGGCCTGGGTGGTCCGGTCGCTCTCGGTGATGACGATCTCGACGTTCCACTTCTTGGTGCGCATCAGAAACCACCGCCTGCGTCGAAGCCGCCTCCGCCGCCCCAGTCGCCGCCGCCGAAGCCACCGCCACCGAAGTCGGAGGAGCTGAAGTCGGCGCCGGAGAAATCGCCGCCGCTGAAGTCGCCGCCGCCGTACTCAGCTGCGTACGCCGGGGTCGAGAGGGCGCTGCCGAGCAGCGTGCCCACCAGCAGGCCGGGCAGCAGACCACCGCCGAAGTACCCGCCTGCCCAGGGACCGTAGGCGGGGCCGGCCTCCCAGTAGGGGCGGGGGCCGGATTCGGTCTCGACGTTGCGGGCGAGCGGGTCCTTGCCTTCCTGGAGGCGGGTGGCGTCGGCGGCGCAGACCGGGACCTCGCGGGGGGTGCCGCCGGACGGGGTCCAGGTCATGTCGGTCGTGGAGGGGCCGTGGCGCGGGTCGAAGAAGCAGGGCGGGCGGCGCTCCGGGAGCGGGGCGCGCTCGCGGCGCGCGGCGAGGAACGCGAGGGAGAAGCGGCCCTCCTCCAGGGCTTCGGTGACCGGGCGGACGTCGTGCGGGCGCTCGGCCGAGGCCATGGCGCTCTTGGCGTCGTCGTACGAGTCCAGGGCTCGTTCGTAGTCGGCGCGCATCGCGTCGTCGGCGCCCGGCTCGGACGGGTGGAAGTCGAGCCGGTCGAGCTCCTCGCCGTACGCGGTGATGTCCTCGTCCACGACGACCCGGAGCTTCTCCAGGGCGGCCCGCTCCTCCTCGGCACGCAGCCGGCGCCTGCGGCGGACCACGGCGTACGCGCCCGCGCCGCCCGCGACGAGGACGGTACCGACCGCGATCAGCGAGCCGATGGAGGCGCCCTCGTTCGCGGCGCCGGTGCTCCAGGAGGCCGGGGCGGTGCCGCGGACGGTCGGCAAGGCCTGGTCGACGAAGTTGTTGAGCTGGGTGGCGGCGTCGACGCCGGGGGTCTTCACCCCGGCCACGATGTTCTGCACGGCGTTGGCGGGCATGACCGCCCGGTCCGCGCCCGCGTTGAAGCCGTCACCGAGGCGGATTCCGTACAGCCCGGTGATCCCGGTCGCGGTCCGCAGATCGCGCAGGACGCTGTCCGCGGGGAACTGCGACCCTGCGGGCAGTACCGCGACGAATACGGGCTTGTCCGCGTCCTCGATCTTCTGCGCGAGGGCCTTCTCGTCGGCCTCGGAGAGCTGGGACCGGGCGCCCGGGCCGACGTAGACCGGCCCCTGTTTCAGGGCTTGGGCCGCGTCGGAGATGCCCGTGGCCTTGGCGCCCACGCCAGGAGCCAGGGCCAGCAGCAGGAAGAGTGCCAGCCCGGCGAGGGCAGACAGAAGGAAAAGCGGCCTGATCCTCATAGCATTGAAGCTACCCGAACAGCCTGAAATGGGACATAGTTCCTGGTCGGGAACCCAGCCCGAGCATGCCGCTGCGGTGCTGACCTCCGGACGACCGGTTCATCCGCAGCGCCACCCGCTCGTCCGCCGCCCTCCGGCGCGGGCGAGGAGGGCGCCTGGCAGGACCGTGCTGGAGCCGCCGACCGGAAGTGGCGGCTCCAGAGCCGAGACGCCCGGGGGTGCGGGCCGGCGGGGCCTACTCCGCCGGCTCGACCCCCGCCCGCAGCAGTCCGTAGGTGTACGCGTCCTCCAGCGCCTGCCACGACGCCGCGATCACGTTGTCCGCGACGCCGACCGTCGACCAGTCGCCGCTGCCGTCGCTCGTCGTGATCAGCACGCGGGTGGTGGACTCGGTGCCGTGGCGGCCTTCGAGGATACGCACCTTGTAGTCGACCAGCTCCAGCTTCGCGAGCTGCGGATAGATCCGCTCCAGGCCCACCCGCATCGCCAGGTCGAGGGCGTGGACGGGGCCGTTGCCCTCGGCGGTCGCTACGATGCGCTCGCCCTTGGCCCACAGCTTCACCGTGGCCTCGTTGGCGTGGGTCCCGTCGGGGCGGTCCTCGACGATCGCGCGCCACGACTCGGTACGGAAGTACGAACGCGGCCGGCCCACTTCCTCCCCGCGCAGCTCCTGCCGCAGCAGCAGCTCGAACGAGGCGTCGGCGGCCTCGTACGTGTAGCCCTTGAGCTCGCGCTCCTTGACCCGCTCGACGACACGGCCGACGAGCTCACGGTCGCCGCCCAGGTCGACACCGAGCTCCTTGCCCTTGAGCTCGATGGAGGCGCGGCCCGCCATGTCGGAGACGAGCATCCTCATGGTGTTGCCGACCTGCTCGGGGTCGATGTGCTGGTACAGGTCCGGGTCGACCTTGATCGCGGAGGCGTGCAGTCCGGCCTTGTGGGCGAAGGCGGAGACACCCACGTACGGCTGGTGGGTGGAGGGCGTGAGGTTGACGACCTCGGCGATGGCGTGCGAGATCCGGGTCATCTCCTGGAGGGCGCCCGCGGGCAGCACCGTCTTGCCGTACTTCAGCTCCAGCGCGGCGACGACCGGGAAGAGGTTGGCGTTGCCGACGCGCTCGCCGTAGCCGTTGGCGGTGCACTGGACGTGCGTGGCGCCCGCGTCGACGGCGGCGAGGGTGTTGGCGACGGCGCAGCCCGTGTCGTCCTGGGCGTGGATGCCGAGGCGGGCGCCGGTGTCGGCGAGCACGGTGGCGACGACAGCCTGGACCTGGGCCGGCAGCATGCCGCCGTTGGTGTCGCAGAGGATGACGACATCGGCGCCGGCCTCGGAGGCGGACCGGACGACGGCCTTCGCGTACTCCGGGTTGGCCCGGTATCCGTCGAAGAAGTGCTCGCAGTCGACGAAGACCCTGCGGCCCTGGGAGCGGAGGTAGGAGACGGTGTCACGGACCATCTCCAGGTTCTCGTCCAGCGTGGTGCGCAGGGCGAGCTCGACATGGCGGTCGTGGGACTTGGCGACCAGCGTGATGACCGGAGCGCCGGAGTCGAGCAGCGCCCTGACCTGCGGGTCCTCGGCGGCCTTGGCGCCGGCCCTGCGGGTGGCGCCGAACGCGACGAGCTTGGCGTTCTTGAGCTCGATCTCCTCACGGGCCCGGGCGAAGAACTCGGTGTCCCGGGGGTTGGCCCCGGGCCAGCCGCCCTCGATGAAGCCCACACCGAACTCGTCCAGGTGCCGCGCGATGGTCAGCTTGTCCGCGACGGTGAGGTTGATGCCTTCGCGCTGGGCGCCGTCGCGCAGCGTGGTGTCGAAGACGTGGAAGCCGTCGTCGGTGCCGTACCTGTCGGTGTCCGTGGCCTCGGTGGTCATGGCTGTGGTGACTCCTGTCGGATGAGTGGCTCCGGAATGTCTGGATCCACCTGCCCCCATCTTCGCGCGCGTCGCGTCCGGCCGGGGTGGGGCCGTAAAACGAAAAAACCCCTCGCGGGTGCGAGAGGTCTGCGCGCGGGTCTGGGGCACGGTGCCGCTGTCGTGGGGTTTGCTGTCCACGGGTCAGCGGTCACTGCGGACCGGCGCGCTGCTGCCGATAATCATGGCGAATGCGAGCACAGAGGCAGTGTGCCACATGCGTACGCATGCATGGACATTGGTCTCACTATGCGGGCGCGCTGTGCCGGGCTGCCGGAGCCGGTCGGCCGCGGACCGCCTCTGTCTGCGATCGGCCACTGTCCCCGATCGGCCTCTGTACCCGATCGGCGGGCGGAGAGCACCGGTGACCGGTGGTAGGGGAAGTGTGTGAGTTCACAGCCACCTTCAGGACCGCCGTCCGGCCCCCTGTCGTCACCCGGGTCCGGCCCGGGCCCCGAACGCCCTCAGCCGTTCACCGGCCGAGGCCCGTCCCGCAAGGGCCCCAGCCGGAATCAAGTGCTGATCATCAGCGGGGCGGCATTGGCGCTGGCACTCGCGGTCGTGCTGATCGTCGTGCTGAACGGCGGCGGCGAGGGCGGCGGCGGTTCCGCCTCAGCCTCGCCCACCGATTCGACGGCCGCGAAGGCTGCGGCCCACGACGTCACGACGCAGGTGGCGCTGGCCCCCGCGGACTGGGCACCCGGCTTCGTGCAGAACGATCCCTACGAAACCGACCCCACGCCCGAAGCCCTGGTGCTGCCGACCTGTGAGTACACCACCCGCCCCAATCGCGTCGGCACGCTGGCCGCCCTGACGCGCAGCGTCTTCCAGACGTCGTCCGCCATCATCGGAACGTCCGAGGTAAGGGTGTACACCGACGAGGCCACGGCGAAGAAGTACCTGGCCGATGCGCGGGACGAAATCCACCGCTGTCCGAACCAGCACCAGGGCAAGCAGCGCTGGGACAGTGTGCGCGAGGCGGGCCCTCCGAAGGTGGCCGGCTTCGACGAGCAGGTGGCCGAGGAGGGACGACAGATCGTCGCGGACGACGGAACGAAGGTGAACAATCTCTACGTCATCCAAACCGGACGGGAGGGCGACACCGTACTGAGCGCGTCCGTGATCGGAGACGTGAAACAAGAGGCGCAGGTCCGCAAGTACGCGACGGACGCCCTCAAGAAGATGCAGGAGCGCCTCAAGACGCAGTCGGGAGCGATCGCCACCCGCTGACCGCTGAGCGCGGGCGCACAGCAGTCAGCGGCTGCGGGTGCCGTGCCCTCGTCAGGCGGACGCGGCCGGGACCTTCACCGGCCCGGACTCCCTGCGGGCGTACGTGCGTGCGTTGCGCTCGGGCGCCGCTACAGGAGCGCGTCCTCGATGAACTCCCGTACGTGGTCCAGGACCTGGGCGCGGCTCGTGCCCGGTATGCCGACCGCCACATGGACGCTGAAGCCGTCCAGGAGCGCACGCAGCCGGGCCGCGAAACGATCCGGGTCGACGGCGCGGAACTCGCCGCGCGAGATGCCCGCGGCGAGCAGCGCGACCAGGTCACGGTGCCAGGCCCCCTCGATCGCGGCCTGCCGGGCGCGGGCGTCGTCGTCCGCGTTCTGCGAGCGGTTCCAGACCTCCAGCCAGAGCGTCCAGTGCGGGTCGCGGGGGCCGTCGGGCACGTACAGATCGACGTACGCGTCGAGACATTCGCGGGCCGGCGCCTGGCGGGACAGCAGCGCGCTGCGCTCGCTGCCGAGGCGGCCCTCGCTCCACTCCAGGGTCTGCAGCAGCAGCTCGTCCTTGGTGCGGAAGTAGTAGAGCAGATGGCCGCTGCTCATCCCGACCTCACGACCCAGGCCGGCCATGGTGAGCCCGTCGAGCCCCCGCTCGGCGATGGTGGCCATGGCGGCGGCGAGGAGCTCCTCACGGGGTGGGGCGGTGTTGCGGCGGCGGGGGGTGGATGCGGTCACCCGTACGTTGTACCCGATCCGCGCGTCGCCCTGCGGGCGGGCCGCGAGGAGCCCGGGACCGTCCGGTTGGCCCGGGTGTCCGTCCTCGAACGCCGGACGGCTCCGGAGG
>NZ_JBSGZO010000312.1:0-10326 GCF_053611045.1 Streptomyces sp. NPDC054841
GGGGCTCGCCCATGAAGCCGCGGATCCGGCCGTCGGTGTGGTCGGCGACGAGCTCGTCGACCTGGGCGACGGTGAGGTGGTTCCGCTCGGCGACGCGGTGGACCTGGAGCTTCGCGTACTCCGGGGAGATGTCCGGGTCCAGGCCGGAGCCGGAGGAGGTGACGGCGTCGGCCGGCACGTCCGAGGGCTTGACCTTGTAGGTGGCCGTGGAGTTGTCCTTGACGACGGCGGCCTTGGCGGCGATGACCTGGGCGCAGAGCGTGCCGTCCTCCGCCTCCGCAGGGCAGCGGCCGTCGACCGCGCCGTTGTCGCCGGAGCGGTTGGTCGCTCCGGAGAGGATCAGCTTGTACTGGGTGTTGACGCTGTTGCTGCCCAGGCCGTTGGAGGGACGGGGCTGGAACCACTTGAGGTCCGGGACCGCGGCCTCCTCCGGGTCGTCGGGGTTCTTCTTGGGCAGGTTGTAGGTCTGGCCGATGAGCGAAGAGCCGACGGCCTTGCCCTCGTTCTTGATCTCGGAGCCGTTGGCCTTGCCGGGGAACAGGCCCTGGGCGATGCCGGTGACCAGCAGCGGGTAGATGACGCCGGTCACCAGGGTGAGGACGAGGAGGGCTCGGAGCCCGGCCCCGATCAGCCGTGCCGCGTTTCCAAACGAAGTGTTCATGGCGATCAGCCGATTCCGGGGATGAGGGAGATGAGCAGGTCGATGATCTTGATGCCGATGAACGGGGCGATCAGGCCGCCGATTCCGTAGATCCCGAGGTTGCGGCGGAGCATCTTGTCCGCGCTGGTGGGCCGGTAGCGCACGCCCTTGAGGGCGAGCGGCACCAGCGCGATGATGATCAGTGCGTTGAAGATGACCGCGGACAGGATCGCGGACTCCGGGGAGGACAGGCCCATGATGTTGAGCTTGTCCAGGCCCGGGTAGACCACCGCGAACATCGCCGGGATGATGGCGAAGTACTTCGCCACGTCGTTGGCGATCGAGAAGGTGGTGAGCGCGCCTCGGGTGATGAGGAGCTGCTTGCCGATCTCGACGATCTCGATGAGCTTGGTCGGGTTGGAGTCGAGGTCCACCATGTTCCCGGCCTCCTTGGCGGCCGAGGTGCCAGTGTTCATCGCCACACCGACGTCCGCCTGGGCCAGCGCCGGGGCGTCGTTGGTGCCGTCACCCGTCATCGCGACGAGCTTGCCGCCGGCCTGCTCGCGCTTGATGAGCGCCATCTTGTCCTCGGGAGTGGCCTCCGCGAGGAAGTCGTCGACGCCCGCCTCTTCGGCGATCGCTTTGGCGGTCAGCGGGTTGTCACCGGTGATCATGACGGTCTTGATGCCCATGCGGCGCAGCTCGTCGAACCGCTCGCGCATGCCGTCCTTGACGACGTCCTTGAGGTGGATGACACCGAGCACACGGGCGCCCTCGCCATCCTCGACGGCGACCAGCAGCGGCGTGCCGCCCGCCTCGGAGATGGTGTTGGCGAGCGTGTCGGCGTCGTCGGCGACCTGGCCGCCCTGCTCGTTGACCCAGGTGATGACCGAACCGGCCGCGCCCTTGCGGACCTTGCGCCCGTCCACATCCACACCCGACATGCGGGTCTGGGCGGTGAACGGCACCCAGGTGGCGTGCGCGAGCTCGCCCTGGTGGCGCTCGCGCAGCCCGTACTTCTCCTTCGCGAGCACGACGATGGAACGGCCCTCGGGGGTCTCGTCGGCGAGCGAGGAGAGCTGCGCGGCGTCGGCGACCTCGGCCTCGGTGACGCCCTTGACCGGGACGAACTCGGCGGCCTGACGGTTGCCCAGCGTGATGGTGCCGGTCTTGTCGAGCAGCAGCGTCGACACGTCACCGGCGGCCTCGACCGCACGGCCCGACATCGCCAGCACATTGCGCTGAACCAGCCGGTCCATGCCGGCGATGCCGATTGCCGACAGCAGCGCGCCGATCGTGGTCGGGATGAGGCAGACCAGCAGCGCGACGAGCACGATCATCGTCTGCGGGGCGTCCGCGTAGGTGGCGAACGGCTGCAGGGTCACGACCGCGAGCAGGAAGACGATGGTCAGCGAGGCGAGCAGGATGTTCAGCGCGATCTCGTTGGGCGTCTTCTGCCGGGCTGCGCCCTCGACCAGGTTGATCATCCGGTCGATGAACGTCTCGCCCGGCTTCGTCGTGATCTTGATGACGATCCGGTCGGACAGCACCTTCGTCCCGCCCGTGACCGCGGACCGGTCGCCGCCGGACTCGCGGATGACCGGGGCCGACTCACCGGTGATGGCGGACTCGTCAACCGACGCGACACCCTCGACGACGTCACCGTCGCCGGGGATGATGTCGCCGGCCTCGCAGACCACCAGGTCACCTATGCGCAGTTCGGTGCCCGGCACCCGCTCCTCGCTCTGGCCGTCCTTGGCCAGACGGCGGGCGACGGTGTCGGTCTTGGCCTTGCGCAGGGTGTCCGCCTGCGCCTTGCCGCGGCCCTCGGCCACCGCCTCGGCCAGATTGGCGAAGACAACGGTCAGCCACAGCCACGCGGTGATCGCCCAGCCGAACCAGTCCGTCGGGTCCAGACACGCGAAGATGGTGGTCAGCACCGAGCCGACCAGGACCACGAACATCACCGGCGACTTGATCATCACCCGCGGGTCGAGCTTGCGGAAGGCGTCCGGCAGCGACTTGACCAGCTGCTTCGGGTCGAACAGACCCGCGCCGACGCGGCCGGCCTCTGGCTTGTGACCGGTCGGCACATCACTGTGCGGCGCCCGA
Source organism: Streptomyces sp. NPDC054841 (assembly GCF_053611045.1). Lineage (NCBI taxonomy): Bacteria > Bacillati > Actinomycetota > Actinomycetes > Kitasatosporales > Streptomycetaceae > Streptomyces > Streptomyces sp. NPDC054841. The sequence goes on from NZ_JBSGZO010000312.1 coordinate 2,753, forward strand.
GTCGGAGTGGCCGTGGACATGGTGTCCTCTTGCTTGTTTGCGTCGGTCTTCTTCACGTTGATGCTCATGACGCCAGCCCTTCGGCGAGCGGGCCCAGCGCCAGGGCCGGGAAGTAGGTCAGACCGGTGATGATCAGGATCGTGCCGACCAGCAGACCCGCATACAGCGGCTTGTCGGTCCGCAGCGTGCCCGCCGTGGCGGGTACCGGCTTCTGCTCGGCGAGCGAGCCCGCCAGCGCCAGCACGAACACCATCGGGAGGAACCGGCCCAGCAGCATGGCCAGACCGATGGTGGTGTTGAACCACTGGGTGTCGGCGTTGAGACCCGCGAACGCGGAACCGTTGTTGTTGGCACCCGAGGTGTAGGCGTAGAGGATCTCGGAGAAACCGTGCGCACCCGAGTTGGTCATCGAATTCACCGGAGTGGGCAGGGCCATCGCCGCGGCGGTGAAGCAGAGCACCAGCGCCGGGGTGATCAGGATGTAGCAGGCCGCCAGCTTGATCTCACGGGTGCCGATCTTCTTGCCCAGGTACTCCGGAGTGCGACCCACCATCAGACCCGCGATGAACACCGCGATGATCGCCATGATCAGCATGCCGTAGAGGCCGGAACCGACACCACCAGGAGCGATCTCACCCAGCATCATCCCGAGCATCGTGACGCCACCGCCCAGACCGGTGAACGAGGAGTGGAAGGAGTCCACCGCACCGGTCGAGGTGAGCGTCGTGGACACCGCGAAGATCGACGATGCACCGATACCGAAGCGGGTCTCCTTGCCCTCCATCGCACCACCGGCGATCTCGAAGGCCGGGCCGTGCCCCGCGAACTCCGTCCACCACATCAGCAGCACGAAGGCGACCCAGATCGTCGCCATCGTGGCGAGGATCGCGTAGCCCTGCTTGACCGAGCCGACCATCTTGCCGAACGTGCGGGTCAGCGCGAACGGGATCAACAGGATCAGGAAGATCTCAAACAGGTTCGTGAACGCGTTCGGGTTCTCGAAGGGGTGGGCCGAGTTGGCGTTGAAGTAACCGCCACCGTTCGTTCCCAGCTCCTTGATCGCCTCCTGCGAGGCGACCGCGCCGCCGTTCCACTCCTGCGAGCCTCCCATGCCGGGCCCATTCAAGAATTGGCCGACCTCGTGGATCCCGGCGAAGTTCTGGATCGCGCCGCACGCGACCAGCACGATCGCCGCGACGATCGAGATCGGCAGCAGGATACGGACGGTGCCGCGGACCAGGTCGGCCCAGAAGTTGCCCAGCTCACCGGTACGGGACCGGGCAAAACCGCGCACGAGGGCCACCGCGACCGCGATACCGACGGCCGCGGAGACGAAGTTCTGCACCGCCAGGCCGCCGGTCTGCACGACGTGGCCCATGGCCTGCTCGCCGTAGTACGACTGCCAGTTCGTGTTCGACACGAACGACGCGGCCGTGTTGAACGCCTGGTCGGGGTCGATGGAGGAGAAGCCGAGCGAGCCGGGCAGACTGCCCTGCACCCGCTGCAGCAGATACAGGAAGAGAACGCTGACCGCGGAGAAGGCCAGGACACCGCGCAGATAGGCGGGCCAGCGCATCTCCGCGTTCGGGTTGGCGCCGATCGCCTTGTAGATCCACTTCTCGACACGCAGGTGCTTGTCGGAGGAGTAGACCCGGGCCATGTAGTCGCCGAGCGGACGGTACGCCAGCGCCAGCGCAGCGATCAGCGCCAGCAGTTGGAGCACAGCAGCAAGGAAGGGGCTCATGTGCGTGCTCAGAACCTCTCCGGCTTGACGAGGGCGAGGACGAGATAGCCCAGCAGGGCGACGGCCACGACCAGGCCGACGATGTTCTCGGCGGTCACAGCTTTGCCACCCCCTTGGCGACGAGAGCCACCAGCGCGAACACCGCGATCGTGGTGACGACGAAGGCCACGTCGGCCATCGTGAGCTCCTGAAGAGGTTCGGAATTGTTTCGGACCTCTACAGGAAAGCTGGATTCCGACTGGACAACGCCCACCCTTGACGGCTCCCTTACGGCCGTTGGCGCCCCTTTGACGGATCTCTTACGCCACCCCTCCGACCTGCAGAAAGGCCGGTGGACCAGGAGTGTCCGGCAGATCGTGCCGACATCGGCGCCGGGCGCCTTGGGGTGCGGGCGACAGCGTGGGCACGGGGAGGACCGCGACGAGCGGTCCGGTCGGCGCGGGGACCGATGCGACGGCCTGTTTCGCGGACTGGGAGGATTGCGCGGACCGCAACGGAAGGAGGGGGATGAGCATGGCCGTGCTCGTTCTGTCCGGCATCCTCGTGCTCGCCGTCGGAGGGTGCGTCTGTGTCGTGTGGGCGGCGTGGGGTGGCCCGCGCTGGGTACGCGCGGCGGCTGCCGCGACCCTGGCGGCGGGCGAGTTGGTGCGCCGGGCCGGGCGTACGAGCCGGAGCCCGAGCCTGGGCCAACGCGCCGACTCGGACGACTGAGGCCCTGTCCGGGCGGTCTTGTCGGGCCCGCTGCACCGTTCCGGACGAGGCCGACCATGCGCGGACCCGCATGAAACCGGCTCCGGTGGCGGCCGGGTCGCCGCCATCAACGAATGCCTGTGACCAGCGCATTCGGTGGGCGCGGGCCGCCTGCCCATGAACTGGCGTCCCGCGCCCGACGGTCACCGCGCCCGCCCGCCGTGGCCGATGGGAGGCTCACGCCGAGGCCCGGCCCCGTTCGTCGTCCCAAGTGGTGCTGTGCACGAAGTAGGTGTCATACACCTCCTGCACTTCCAGCAGGCTCTCGGGGGTGGTCTCACCAAGGGCGATGCGCTGCAAGTGGCGGAAGTACTCGAAGCGTTCGACGCCGGGAGTGATGACGATGAGGATGTCGGCGTCGCATCCAGGTGCTGCGGCAAAGGCGTGCGGGAGACCTGGCGGGACGATGACGAGGTCGCCGCGCTCGGCGGTGACGGCCTCGTCTCCGGACAGGAGCTGGGCGGCGCCGTCGAGCATGTAGAACATCTCGGCGGAGTTGTTGTGGCGGTGCGGACGGGCGCCGTCGGCGCCGTCGGTGAGGGTGACGCGCTGCGTGGACAGTGCCCCGCCGGTCGTGCTGCTGTCGGCCAGCAGCCGGACGGTGGTGGGGGTGCGGCCGATCACCTCGGCGTCGGCGGAGCGGACGATTACGGACGAGGCGAAGTCGGGTACGATCAGCGACATTTCGGGCTCCCTGTGGGTGTCGTCTTGCGCCTTGCCAGTGAGAGGGGGCGTGCGATTCAGACGGCGAAGAGCAGGCCGGCACTGATGAGTACGACGACGGCGGTGGCGAAGTGGATGCCGAACGCGACCGCCTTGGTGCCGCCGTGACGCAGCACTATCAGGGTGTCGCCGAGCGGCGTCAGCGCCACGACAAGCATGAACCAGGCTTCGGCGCGGGCGCCCGCGAAGGCCAGGAGAGCCAGGCCCAGGATGCCGAGGGTGCTGTCCCGCAGCCCCTTGATCGCGAGGTAGGCCGGGTCGCCGTCCGGCTTGGCGGGCACACCGTAACCGGCGGCGGCGGGGCGGGGCTGGAGCAGGAAGCGAGCCCCGATGAACAGCACGAGGAGGTCGAGGACGACGGCCAAGGTGTACGCGGTGACGGTCACGCCATATCTCCGTTCAAATTCTAGCAGCGCTAGGGACGAGAGCAAAGCTAACAGATCGGCAGCAGGAACTCTAGCGGTGCTAGAATTTCACTCATGTCGATCAAGACGCGCCGGGAGCGCGAACGAGCGGACCGCGAGCGGTTGATCGTCACCACTGCGCGGGAACTGGCGGAGACCGAGGGTTGGGACGCGGTCACGACCCGGCGGCTCGCCGCCGAGATCGAGTACAGCCAGCCCGTCCTCTACAGCCACTTCAAGGGCAAGGGCGCCATCATGGCCGCAGTCGCTGTACAGGGCTTCGCCGAGCTGGCCACCGAGCTGCGCGCGGCACGCACTGCGGCCGAGGGCGCCCGTGAGGCCCTCGCCACGGTGGGAGCGGCGTACACGGCCTTCGCGCAGGAACGCCCGGCGCTCTACGACGCGATGTTCACACACACCGTCGACCTGCCGTTCGCCACACCGCAGGCCCCCGCCGCCCTGCGCGACGCCTTCGGCGAACTGCTCCAGGCCGTCCAGCCGCTCGCCGACGACGACGATCCGGGCATCCTCACGGAGACCTTCTGGGCCGGCCTCCACGGCCTGGCCACCCTCATGCGCAGCGGCCGCCTCCCCGCGGACGCCCACGATCACCGCCTGGCGCTGCTGATCGGCCACTTCGCTCCGGAGAGCACCTAGGTGTACTGGCCCGCAGGGTTGATCAGCCAGTCGGGACGACCTTCGCGGGTTCAGTGGTGCTCGGTCGCTCGCCTGTCTGCTTGCCTGCCTGCCTGCCGCAGGGCAACAGAGATCAGGACGGCGAACGCAGCTATGGCAGTACAGGTACGGGCATCGTTGAACAGTTCCCAGCGGTACAGGATCTCTGCGTGGTCGGCCGGCGGCGTGGCGGCGGCCCACTGTTTGATACGGCCGTTGATCGGGACGTTTCCGAACCGGGTGATCAGGAAGGACGTGACGGTCAGGAGCCCTGCCGCTGCTGCGAGGACCCGGGCCCGGTCGCGTGTCAGGGCAGCCAGGGCGAGGGCGCTGAGAGCCGAGACCGCCATCGCCCCCTGCACGGTGATCCCGTTCATCTTCATCAGCTCGGTGTGGAAGTCGAGTCTCATGTCGATCGGCACGGAGTTGAAGGTCGGGACGAGGTTGGCGGCGCCGTAGCCGAAGGCTCCGGCGAGCAGACCAGTGGACAGCAGGGAAACGGCCAGAAGGAGCCGGGTGCGCACGGTTCAGGCTCCCTTGGCCGGCCGGGTGAAGCGGCTGCTCGCCGCTCCTCGGAGCCGGCCGCCTGGAATCCTGCGGCCGTATGCCAGCAGCAGGAGGTCCTGGGCGGGGCCGTACACCGGCGAGCCGGAGCCGTACGACCAGTCGAGGTCCTCGGCACACAGCCGCACTCCGTCGAGGTCGGCGCCGAAGAAATTCAGGCTGCTGGGCCGGATCTCGTCGAGCAGGATGCGCAGCCGGTCCTCGGGGACGCGCCGGTCGAGACCGAGAGCGACGGTGATGTCCAGCCCGTGAACCACGTCGTGGCCGAGTGCCGCCGCGAGCCCGCCGACCGGTGGTGTCCAGGGGTGGTCGGCGTTGTCCCTCAGGAAGGCGGCGAGTGCGGCGGTGGAATGGGCGGCCGCATCCCTGCGCGCGACCCGGTCGGTCATACGGCCAAGGTTTCCGCGCGCCTTGGCCAACTCGCCGAGCGTCACGGGCAGGGAGAGCCGGAACCCCATCGACATGTGTGCCGCGACCTCGCGAACCCGCCATCCCGCGCAGAGGCTCTGCCCGTTCCACTGGTCGGCTCGCAGAGTGTCGAGCAGGTCGGCCAGTTCTCGGCGTTCCGCCGAGATCGCCGCTCTGACCTGGTCCTTCTTCCCCTTGCGGGCTGTCGTGTTCTCCATGCGATCAAGCGTGCCGCGGACCGGGACATATCTCCAATAGATGGTTCTGCTGCAACCTAGAATCATCGATTATGGAACTTCGTCAGCTGCGCTACTTCGTCTCCGTGGTCGAGGAGGGCGGTTTCACCCGCGCCGCAGCCCGGCTGCATCTGGCCCAGCCCGGCCTGAGCGCCCAGATCCGCCAGCTGGAGAAGGAGCTGGGGCAGCCCCTGCTCGACCGCTCCGGCCGGTCGGTGACGCCGACCGGGGTGGGCCGGGCGGTCCTGCTGCATGCCCGCGCCGCACTGGCCGCGGCGGAGGCGGTGCAGCAGACGGTGGATGCGTACACGGGGCTGCTGCGAGGCCGGGTCACGCTCGGGCTGGTCTCCGGCGCCACCGGCCACGCCTTCGACATCGCCGCTTTACTCGCGGACTTCCACGACGCCCACCCCTCGGTCGAGTTGGCACTCACCGAGGACACCACGGAGCGGATGCAGGCTGCGCTCCTGGCCGGCGAGCTCGACCTCGCCGTCCTCGGGCCGGCAGAAGAGGTGCCACCGCCCGGAGTGGCCTTCCAGACGGTGATCGACGTCCCGCTGGTTGCCGCTGTTGCGCCCGGCGTTCCGCTTCTCGACCGCACAGATGGCACGAGCGTCCCGCTTGCCGATCTCCGCGACAGGCCCCTGATCTGCCTGCCGCGCGGCACCGGGGTGCGCGCGGCGCTCGAACGCGGCTGTTCGCAGGCGGGATTCCGGCCCCGGGTCACCTTCGAGGCGGCAGCCCCGCACGTGCTCGCACGGCTCGCCGCGCGCGGCCTGGGCATTGCCGTGCTACCTGCTGGAGAGGACGAGTCCCCCCTCGACGGACAGCTCCGCACCCTGCGGATCGTCCGGCCCGAGATGCGTGCCCGCATCGCGCTCGCCTGGCAGGCCACCGGTCCGTCGAGCCCCGCGGCCCGGGTACTCCTCGACCGCCTGCGCGAAGCCCTCCCGAAGCCGCCCGAGACCTAGGCTGCCTCTATCCATGGTCATCGTCGTGCCCGGATGAGGATGGCGGCGCGTGAGGAGTGGGCCCGGTCTGCCAGGACGGCGAAGGGCCTGGTGCGGGGCATGCCTGAGCCGGTTCGAGGCACGCGGATGCGCCGGCGGATCAGTCCTTGACCGGCAGGATCCGCACCCAGGTGCGGTCGTCGGTGAGGTACGTGTCGACGACGAGCCCCGCCTGTGCCGAGGCACGCTCGAAAGCCTCGTCGGTCAGGGGGCAGGACAGGAACGTATGGGTCCACTGCGCGTCAGGGAAGAGATATTCAACGTGGACGGACCGCACGCCGGGGCGCACCGGATCGGAGGACATCACCCGGATCAGACCGCCGTCGATCGCCCGCTCCCTCGGCAGGTTCTCGTGCCGTCCCTCGTCCTCCCGCTGGATCAGGACGCAGCCGTCGTCCGCGACATGTCGCCGACAGGTCCGAAGCAGTCGTTCGCGAACCCCCGGGCCGGCTGCATGGACGAGGAACGACCCCAGCAGCACCACGTCGAAGCGCGCGTCGAGTTCCAGCGTCTCGATCGGACTGCAGACGGTACGAGCGCCGTGGACCTGCTCCAGCATCTGGGGCGATTCGTCGACGGCGGTCACCACGAAGCCTCTTCGGACGAGCGGATGCGTGATGCGGCCTGTACCCGAGCCCAGCTCAAGGATGCGGGCCCCGGCCGGGACAGCGCCCTCGATGATGTCCGGCTCATCACCCACGGGAAGGCGCCGATACAGCTCGACCGCGCATCCGTCCGGGGTGATCGCTCCTGGCCCGCTTCCTTCGTACCCCTCGCGCACAATGTGGCTCATGCGCCCATCGGAACACAGGTGAAATGGCAGCGACAGACCACGTCTTGCGCTGCTTCCGCTGTACGTCCACGGGGGGGCCTCAGCCGCCGAAGGCCCCGCGAATGTCGTACGGCTGTGCGCCCCGGCCGTGGATCGTCAACGGCGCCTGCGCAAGAAAAGGGCCCGCCGCAAGAAGAAGCCGACCACGGCAGCAAAGCCGGCCGGCGCTGCCCCCTCTGCCCGATGTCCGATGCCCGGTCCGGTCCCGGCGATCAGCCGGTGGGACCG
>NZ_JBSGZO010000313.1:0-10290 GCF_053611045.1 Streptomyces sp. NPDC054841
GAAGAGCCCGTCCGGCGTTCGAGGACGGACACACCGGTGCGCCGGTGGTACCGGGCACGCTTCGCAGCCTGCCCGCAGGGCGTACGGGGGCTGGGGCAGCGCCCCGGTTCGGGGGCGGTACGCTGCGGGCGTTGATTCGTACAGTTCCGGAGGAGACCCGTGCCCGAGCTGCCCGAGGTCGAAGTAGTGCGGCGTGGGCTCGAAACCTGGGTCGCCGGGCGGACCGTCGCCGAGGTGGAGGTGCTTCACCCGCGCGCCGTGCGCCGGCACCTCGGCGGGGGCGAGGACTTCGCCGCGCGACTCAAGGGTCAGCGGATCGGGGTCGCCCGGCGTCGCGGCAAGTACCTCTGGCTGCCACTGGAGGACAGCGGCGCCGCCGTGCTCGGACATCTGGGGATGAGCGGTCAACTGCTGGTCCAGCCGGAGGCCGCAGCGGACGAGAAGCATCTGCGCATACGGATCCGCTTCACCGACGACCTGGGCACCGAGCTCCGCTTCGTCGACCAGCGCACCTTCGGCGGGCTTTCGCTGCACGACACCACCCCCGACGGCCTGCCGGACGCCATCGCGCACATCGCACGGGACCCGCTCGACCCCCGGTTCGACGACGCCGCCTTCCAGACCGCCCTGCGCCTGCGGCGTACGACGGTCAAGCGCGCGCTGCTCGACCAGTCCCTGATCAGCGGCGTCGGCAACATCTACGCCGACGAAGCCTTGTGGCGCGCCAAGCTCCACTACGACCGGCCGACCGCGAGCCTGACCCGTCCGCGCTCCGCCGAGCTGCTCGGCCATGTACGGGACGTCATGAACGCCGCCCTCGCCGTCGGCGGCACCAGCTTCGACAGCCTCTACGTCAATGTGAACGGCGAGTCCGGGTACTTCGACCGGTCATTGGACGCGTACGGGCGTGAGGACGAGCCGTGCCGCCGCTGCGGCACACCGATGCGCCGGCGCCCCTGGATGAACCGGTCCAGCTACTTCTGCCCGCGCTGTCAGCGCCCGCCGCGCCCGGCCCGTTCGTTGCCGCGCGTTCCGTCGTAACGCTCACGCGCCGCCAGTACGTCGGGCATCCGCCCCTCCACCAGCTGGATCAGAGCGAGCAGCCGCTCGGCCACCTCGCGCCCCAGCGGCGTCAGTTCGTAGTCGACCCGCGGCGGATTGGTGTGCTGCGCCTCGCGAAGGACGAGCCCGTCCCGCTCCAGCGCGTGCAGCGTCTGCGAGAGCATCTTCTCGCTCACGCCGTCGACGCGCCGCCGGAGCTCGTTGAAGCGGAAGCTCCCGTCGTGCAGGGCGCCGAGCGTCAGGGCGCCCCAACGGCCGGTCACATGCTCCAGCGTGCCGCGCGACTCGCACTTCCGCGAGAACACGTCGAAGGCGATGTCGTGATCCATGCGGCACACCCTACGCCGCAGCGCTTACCTCAGGATTGCGCTTTCCGTGAGTCAGCCCGTCAGCCCGTCGGGCCGTCGCGGCCCGTCAGCTCGTAGGCCCGGCCGCCGGACGGTCTCCGGCTCAGAAGCCGAAGTCCTGCGTCCACCACGGGCCGCCCTCGGCGAAGGACACGCCCACGCCGAGGGTCTTGTACTCGCAGTTGAGTATGTTCGCGCGGTGGCCGTCGCTGTTCATCCAGGAGTTCATGACCGTCCGGGCGTCGGCCTGCCCACGGGCTATGTTCTCGGCGCCCAGCCCGCTGACACCGGCCTGCGCGGCCCGGTCCCACGGCGTGTCCCCGTCCGGGTCGGTGTGGTCGAAGAAGCCGCGCCCCGCCATGTCCTCGCTGAACGAGCCGGCGAGCGCACCGAGTGAGGCGTCCGCGCGTACCGGGCTGCAGCCCACCTTCGCGCGCTCCTCGTTGACGAGGTCCAGTACCTGGGCCTCCACTGCGGCCTCGCCGGTCGGCGCCTTGATGCGGGACGGCTTGGCAGGGGCCGGCGAGGCCTCGCGCTCCGGGGTCCTGGTCTGCTTCTCCGGCGCCTTCGTCTCAGGGGCCACCGGCTTCTTCGCCTCGGGCTCCTTCGACCTCGGCGTCTCCTTCGACGGCGTCGCGGACGCCTTTCCGGACGTCGAGGAGGCGCCCTTCGAGGGAGCCGCCGCGGGCTGGGCGGCGCGGCTCACCGTGGCGGAAGGACGGTCGGACGGGGTGGCGGAGGCGCCGCCCTGGGCGTTCAGCCGGCCTGCGCGCTCGGCGTGCACCTGCTGGCCGCTGGTGCTCTCGCCTCCCACGGTGAAGGTGTCGCCGCCCGGCAGCAGACCGGATGCCACGGCCACGGCGCCCACCGCCATGGCAGCGGAGGCTCCGAGCAGTCCGGTACGTACGGGCACTGCGGCCCGCTTCTTCCGGCGGTGGCGTCCCATCCGCTCGTCCTTTCTTCCTCGACGTCAAACTCGACAGCATGAGATCTCACCCGAATGAGTGAGGCTCATTGGGTGGCGACTGTACGCGAGAACAAGGGAGGGCGATGTGATGCGAAAGGAATTGGCCCGTTAGCTTGCGTGCATGAATGAACATGCACGGCTCACCGCCTGGGTACGCGGCCGAGTACAGGGAGTGGGCTTCCGCTGGTTCACCAGGGCAAACGCTTTGGAGATCGGCTGCCTCAACGGCTTCGCCCTCAATCTCGACGACGGCCGGGTGCAGATCGTGGCCGAGGGGCCACGTGAGAATTGCCACCGTCTGCTCGACTGGCTCCGCTCTTCCGACACGCCCGGCAGTGTCGACGGCGTCACCGAGATCTGGGGCGATCCGCGCGGGGGCTACGAGGGATTCGCGATCCGCTGATCGAGCGCGGATCGGCGGCCACGCGATGTGTTCAGATGACTGCCGCGAGCGCGCATGTTCGGTGGGAATGGCCTGGTGGTTGCCAATAACGGTCCTGCCGTGCCAGGCTGCCGCAGTAAGGATGATCTCCACGCCCCCAGGGCCCCGTTGGAGAGCCGCCGCCGTGGGTTTTCGGCCGTGTGCCCCAGGGTGCCAGTGGATACGGGGCGTGATCGTGTTGACCGTCAAACTTTTTGGTGAGACGCTGGAAGCCCCGCGCACCTTAGCTGTTTGGCAGTACGAACCGCAGTGAGAACAAGCGCTGCCGAGCACCGCGGGTGCGAATCCCTCACGACCCACACCGCATCGGTCGGTCACTCAGTGTGGAGGACCATCCATCATGGCAAAGGCGCTTCTCGGTTACGTCGGCGGTTCCGACCCGCGACTCCTCGCCGAGATGCGACGGCTTCAGCAGCGCGTCCAGGACCTGGAATCCGAGCTCGTACGGATCCAGTCCGAGAACGACGCGCTGAGCGCTGCCGCCGCACAGCACCATGGCGAGTCGCTGCTCCAAGGCATCGACATCGACGTTCCCAAGGGCGAGCCGGCACTCACTTGATCACAGCCCCCCGTGGGGTCAGGTGAGAAACACTCTCGCAAGGCAGGTATGCATGCAAGGGACGCTTCGGCGTCCCTTCTTCTTTGTTCCTGGCTGTAGGGCTCCCGTTACCGTCTGATGTGCCCTGCATATTCATGGGTGAAACCGAAAGCGAAGGGTAGAGTCCGGCGGCGTGCACCTCAAGGCCCTGACCCTCCGCGGGTTCAAATCCTTCGCCTCCGCCACGACGCTGCGTTTCGAGCCCGGAATCACCTGCGTCGTGGGACCGAACGGCTCCGGCAAGTCCAATGTCGTGGACGCGCTGTCCTGGGTCATGGGTGAACAAGGGGCGAAATCCCTGCGCGGCGGCAAGATGGAGGACGTCATCTTCGCGGGCACGACCGGGCGGCCGCCGCTCGGCCGCGCCGAGGTGTCCCTCACGATCGACAACTCCGACGGGGCGCTGCCGATCGAATACGCCGAAGTCACCATCACGCGGATCATGTTCCGCAACGGTGGCAGCGAATACCAGATCAACGGCGACACATGCCGGCTGCTGGACATTCAGGAACTGCTCTCCGACTCGGGTATCGGGCGTGAGATGCACGTCATCGTCGGGCAGGGGCAACTCGACTCGGTCCTGCACGCGGACCCGATGGGGCGCCGGGCGTTCATCGAGGAGGCCGCGGGCGTTCTCAAGCACCGCAAGCGGAAAGAGAAGGCCCTGCGGAAGCTGGACGCGATGCAGGCCAATCTCGCGCGGGTCCAGGACCTGACCGATGAGCTCCGGCGTCAGCTCAAGCCGCTGGGACGACAGGCCGCGGTGGCGCGGCGGGCCGCCGTCATCCAGGCGGATCTGCGCGACGCCAGGCTGCGGCTGCTCGCCGACGATCTCGTACGGATGCGCGAGGCTCTCAGGTCCGAGGTCGCCGACGAGGCCGCGCTGAAGCAGCGCAAGGAGGCAGCCGAGGCGGAGCTGCGGGCGGCCCAGACACGCGAGGCGGAGCTGGAGGACGAGGTACGCCGGCTGGCGCCGCGGCTGCAGCGGGCGCAGCAGACCTGGTACGAACTGTCCCAGCTGGCCGAGCGGGTGCGCGGCACGGTCTCGCTGGCCGAGGCCCGGGTGAAGAGCGCGACGTCCGCGCCGGCGGAGGAGCGGCGCGGCCGCGACCCCGAGGACATGGAGCGCGAGGCCGCCCGGATCCGCGAGCAGGAGGCGGAGCTGGAGGCCGCCCTGGAGGCGGCAGAGCGCGCGCTGGAGGACACCGTCGCGCACCGTGCCGAACTGGAGCGCGAGCTGGCGGTCGAGGAGCGCCGGCTGAAGGACCTCGCACGGGCGATCGCCGACCGCAGGGAGGGGCTCGCCAGGCTGAACGGCCAGGTGAACGCGGCCCGTTCGCGTGCGGCGTCGGCCCAGGCGGAGATCGGTCGGCTGGCCGCGGCCCGCGACGAGGCGCAGGATCGCGCGGTCGCGGCGCAGGAGGAGTACGAGCAGCTCAAGGCCGAGGTCGACGGGCTGGACGCGGACGACTCCGCGTTGACCGGCCGGCACGACGCAGCCAAGGACGAACTGGCCGAGGCGGAGGCGGTGTTGTCCGCCGCACGTGAGGCGGCCACCGCCGCGGAGCGCAAACGCGCTGCCCTGGCCGCCCGCCACGAGGCCCTTGCCCAGGGCTTGCGCCGCAAGGACGGCACGGGCGCGCTGCTCTCGGCCAGGGACACGCTCTCCGGCCTTCTCGGCCCCGCCGCCGAACTCCTCACGGTCACCCCGGGCTACGAGATCCCTGTCGCAGCCGCTCTCGGCGCGGGCGCGGACGCCGTCGCGGTACGCGACCCCGCCACCGCCGCGGAAGCGATCCGCCTCCTGCGCAAGCAGGACGCGGGCCGCGCGTCCCTGCTGCTGTCCCTGCCGACGCAGGGCGCGGGCCCCGAGGCCGGGACTTCCGGTGCCGCGTCGTCCGCTCCCGTGGGGCAGGGGACCGGACCGGGCTCGGCGTCCGTAGTGGTGCCCGGCCGGGCGACCGGTCCCGTCGTGACGGAGTCCGCCCGGGTCGTCGACCTGGTCCGCGGGCCCGCGGAGCTGATGCCCGCCGTGGAACGGCTCGTACGGGACATGGTGGTCGTCGGGACCCTGGAGGACGCCGAGGACCTGGTCCAGGCGCGGCCCGGGCTGACCGCGGTCACCGCGGAAGGGGATGTGCTGAGCGCGCACTTCGCGCACGGCGGATCCGCGGGGGCGCCCAGCCTGCTGGAGGTGCAGGCAGCGGTCGACGAGGCGGCCGCCGAGCTGGCGGAGCTGGCCGTACGGTGCGAGGAACTGGCCGTACAGCAGCACGAGGCTGCCGAGCGGCGCACCGCATGCGCCGGTCTCGTCGAGGAGCTGGGGGAGCGGCGGCGGGCGGCCGAGAAGGAGAAGGCCGGTGTCGCCCAGCAGTTGGGGCGGCTCGCCGGGCAGGCGCGCGGGGCCGCCGGGGAGGCCGAACGGACGGCCGCGGCTGCCGCCCGGGCCCAGGAGGCGCTGGAGAAGGCGCTGTACGAGGCCGAGGAGCTGGCCGAGCGGCTCGCGGTCGCCGAGGAGAGCACCCCTTTCGGGGACGGAGGGGAGGAGGAGCCGGACACCTCCGCGAGGGACCGGCTCGCGGCCGACGGTGCCAACGCCCGCCAGACCGAGATGGAGGCCCGCCTCCAGGTCCGTACGCACGAGGAGCGTGTGAAGGGGCTCGCGGGGCGTGCCGACTCGCTCGACCGCGGCGCGCGCGCCGAGCGCGAGGCACGGGCACGCGCCGAGCAGCGCCGCGCCCGGCTGCGCCACGAGGCGGCCGTCGCGGAAGCGGTGGCCAGTGGCGCACGCCAGCTCCTCGCGCACGTCGAGGTGTCCGTCGTCAGAGCCGAGCAGGAACGTGCCGCGGCGGAGGCCGCGAAGGCCGAGCGGGAACGCGAGCTGACGTCGGCCCGCGGCGAGGGCCGGGACCTCAAGAGCGAGCTCGACAAGCTCACCGACTCCGTCCACCGTGGCGAAGTCCTCGGCGCCGAGAAGCGGCTGCGCATCGAGCAGCTGGAGACGAAGGCCCTGGAGGAGCTGGGCGTCGAGCCCGCGGGCCTGGTCTCCGAGTACGGCCCGGACCAGCTCGTACCGCCGTCTCCGCCCGCCGAGGGCGAGGAGCTCCCGGAGGACCCGGAGCATCCGCGCAACCAGCCGCGGCCGTTCGTCCGCGGCGAGCAGGAGAAGCGGCTCAAATCCGCCGAACGGGCCTATCAGCAGCTCGGAAAGGTGAATCCGCTCGCCCTCGAGGAGTTTGCGGCGCTGGAGGAACGGCACAAGTTCCTCTCCGAGCAGCTCGAAGACCTGAAGAAGACCCGAGCCGACCTCCTTCAGGTCGTCAAGGAGGTCGACGAGCGCGTCGAGCAGGTGTTCACGGAGGCGTACCGGGACACCGCGCGCGAGTTCGAGGGTGTCTTCTCGCGGCTCTTCCCCGGCGGCGAGGGCCGGCTCATTCTCACCGACCCCGACAACATGCTCACCACGGGTGTGGACGTCGAGGCCCGCCCGCCGGGCAAGAAGGTCAAGCGCCTTTCGCTGCTGTCCGGCGGCGAACGCTCGCTGACCGCCGTGGCGATGCTGGTCTCGATCTTCAAGGCCCGGCCGAGCCCGTTCTATGTCATGGACGAGGTCGAGGCGGCTCTCGACGACACCAACCTGCAGCGGCTGATCCGGATCATGCAGGAGCTCCAGGAGAGCTCCCAGCTGATCGTGATCACGCACCAGAAGCGGACCATGGAGGTCGCGGACGCGCTGTACGGCGTGTCCATGCAGGGTGATGGTGTGTCCAAGGTCATCAGCCAGCGACTTCGCTGACCCGGAGCCCGGAGCCCGGAGCCCGGAGCCCGGAGCCCGGAGCCGGAGCCCGGAGCCGGAGCCCGGAGCCCGGAAAGCAACGCACAGCTCCCACCTGGATCTTCAAAGGTTGTACACAACACCCTGACCTCTTCGTTTCACGCGCATCGAGGCCGCGTCTTGACTTCGAAACTTGAAGGCATAGTCTCTGCAACGTTGCTTTTACCTTCAAGTGGTGGGCGGCGGTATGTTGTGCGCCACTTGAAGGGCTCGCCCCCCACGCCCGGCGCCGCTGCCGGGCGGCCCCAGGAGTACACGTGTCCAGCACAGCGCAGGTGTCGCCAGAAGGCCGCAAGGCCCGGCCGGAACACCTCAGCCACGTCATCTTCATCGCGGCCGCGGCCGCGATGGGCGGCTTCCTGTTCGGCTACGACAGCGCGGTGATCAACGGTGCTGTCGAGGCGATCCGGGGCCGCTTCGCGGTCGGTTCCGAGACCCTGGCCCAGGTCATCGCTGCCGCGCTGATCGGCTGCGCCATCGGCGCGGCGACCGCCGGCCGGATCGCCGACCGCATCGGCCGGATCCGCGTCATGCAGATCGCCGCCGTGCTGTTCATCGCGAGCGCGCTCGGCTCCGCGATGCCGTTCGCCCTCTGGGACCTCGCCATGTGGCGTGTCATCGGTGGCATCGCCATCGGTATGGCCTCGGTCATCGCCCCGGCCTATATCGCCGAGGTCTCCCCGCCCGTGTACCGCGGCCGCCTCGCCTCCTTCCAGCAGGCCGCCATCGTCACCGGAATCGCCATCTCGCAGCTGGTCAATTTCGGCATCCTCAGCCTCGCGGGCGGTGACCAGCGCGGCAAGATCGGCGGCTTCGAAGCCTGGCAGTGGATGCTCGGCGTCATGGTCGTCCCGGCCCTGATCTACGGACTGCTCTCCTTCGTCATCCCCGAGTCGCCGCGCTATCTGATCTCCGTCGGCCGGGTCGAGCAGGCCCGCAAGGTGCTCCGCGACGTCGAGGGCAAGCAGGTCAATCTGGACACCCGGGTCGCCGAGATCGAGCAGAACATGCGGCACGAGCAGAAGCCCTCGTTCAAGGACCTGCTCGGCGGCAAGTTCCTCTTCCTGCGGATCGTCTGGATCGGCATCGGACTCTCCGTCTTCCAGCAGCTGGTCGGCATCAACGTGATCTTCTACTACAGCTCCTCGCTGTGGCAGTCGGTCGGCATCAACCCCGAGAGCTCGTTCCTCTACTCCTTCGAGACGTCCATCGTGAACATCGTCGGCACGGTGATCGCGATGCTCCTCGTCGACCGGATCGGCCGCAAGCCGCTCGCGCTCATCGGCTCCTCCGGCATGGCGGTCTCGCTGGGCCTGGCCGCCTGGGCGTTCTCGTACAAGACCGAGACCGGCGGCGTGGTCTCGCTGCCCAGCCTTCAGGGCACGGTCGCCCTCTTCGCCGCCAACTTCTTCGTGCTCTTCTTCGCCCTGTCCTGGGGTGTCGTGGTGTGGGTGCTGCTCGGCGAGATGTTCCCCGGCAAGATCCGCGCCGCCGCACTGGGTGTCGCCGCCTCGGCCCAGTGGATCGCCAACTGGCTGATCACCGTGACCTTCCCGTCCCTCTCGGACTGGAACCTGTCGGGCGCCTACGTCATCTACACATTCTTCGCCGTGCTCTCGATTCCGTTCATCCTCAAGTGGGTGCCGGAGACGAAGGGCAAGGCGTTGGAGGAGATGGGCTAATCCCCGCTGCCCCTCTCCTCGCACCCGGAACTGCCCCGGCTCAGTCCTTGAGCCGGGGCAGTACCTGTTCGCAGAAGAGATGGACGCTGCGCCAGCCCTCGTCGACCGGCATCCCGCCGCACAGCGGATGCAGTACGAGACTGTCGGCGCCCGGGGACACGCACTCGTCCGGTGTCACCACCCGGTACACCCCCTCCGCCCGGAGCTCCGCCACGGTCGTCGCCGCCGATCTCACGGCCGAACGGATGTCCCTGGACTGCCAGGAGGCGTACGTCCGCGCCTCGTGCAGGAAGTGCTCCCCGTACTGCGCCCAGGTCCGGTCCGGGTCCTCCGCGATGTGCAGCAGGGGTGTCTTCGCCGCCGGCATCATGCAGAAGCCGTCCGTCCCGTACTCCTCGCGCAGCTGGTGGTAGTACGCCTCCAGTTCGGGCAGGTGCGCGCTCGGGAAGAACGGCAGGCCGAGCCGGGCGGCGCGACGGGCCGCCGGTTTCGAGGAGCCGCCGACCAGCAGCATCGGATGCGGCTGGGTGTACGGACGCGGAGTGACCCGGACCGTACGCCCCCGATGGATGAACTCCTCGCCGGTCCAGGCCGCGAGCAGGGTGTCCAGCAACTCGTCCTGGAGCGCGCCGCGCCGCTTCCAGTCGACGCCGTGCGCGGCGTACTCCTCGGGCCGGTAGCCGATGCCCGCGACCGTGACCAGCCGTCCCTTGCTCAGCAGATCGAGTACGGCGATGTCCTCGGCGAGCCGCAGCGGATCGTGCAGCGGGCCGATGACCGCGGAGACGGTGACCGCGATCCGGCGGGTCGCACCGAAGACGGCGCCCGCGAAGGCGAAGGGGGACGGCAGCCAGTTGTTGGCGGCGCCGTGGTGCTCCTCGGTCTGGACCGTGTCGACGCCCCGGTCGTCGGCGTACGCCGCCATCTCGAGGGCGGACCGGTAGCGGCCCGCCAGGGACTCGGGGGTCGCCGCGGGATCGACGAGGTTGAACCGTACGACTGTGAAGGCCATGACGAAACGTCCCCCTCCGCCGGGTGCCGGTAGCGGAGGGGGACGTTAGCTGACGTGGCGTCAGATGGAAACAGTCGCGGGCTCGCGCTCTCCCACAGGCTCGGCGGCGGGCGCCGTGGCCTTCGACTGCGGCAGCACGGCATACAGCACCGCCGCGGCGACGATCGTCGCCGCCCAGCCCAGGCCGTTCACGTCGACCCAGGACGAAGCCAGTGGGATGTGCCTGCGCCCATGGTGAGCAACAGCACGCTGCGCCGGCGGGGGGGGGGGGGGCCCCCCCCGACCGGCGGGGCGCCGGCGGGGGGGGGGGGGGGCGGGGGCGGCGGGGGGCGGTGATGGTGTGCC
>NZ_JBSGZO010000314.1:0-10290 GCF_053611045.1 Streptomyces sp. NPDC054841
GAATACGCCCAGTATGAGGACGACCCTCCGCCTTGCGATGCACCGCATCTGACGCCGCGCGCTGATCCACCGGGGATTACGGGACAGCCCTTAGCTACGGCTCGGGATGCGGCGCTTCTCGATTCCTGATCGGTCTGGTCACCTGTTTCGCCACGCAGGACGGGATCCCCGCCGTCGCGTCCGCCGCCTGGCGGCGATAGACGCTGGGGGGCACGCCGACCAGTTCGGTGAAGCGAGTGCTGAAGGTGCCCAGCGACGAGCAGCCGACCGCGAAGCAGACCTCGGTGACGCTGAGGTCGCCACGGCGCAGCAGCGCCATCGCGCGCTCGATGCGCCGCGTCATCAGGTAGCCGTACGGCGACTCACCGTAGGCGAGCCGGAACTGGCGGCTCAGGTGGCCGGCCGACATGTTCACGCCGCGGGCGAGCGCCTCGACGTCCAGTGGCTGCGCGTACTCCCGGTCGATCCGGTCGCGAACGCGGCGCAGCCGCGCGAGGTCGCCCAGACGCTGCGCCGTGGTGGGTCTGCTGGTCACCTGATAGATCGTGCCACGTCGCGCCGGTGTTGCCGAGCGCCACCACTTCCTGTGCCTCGCCGGGGGACTGCGACGGCACGAACACGGCGGCCGGATCCACGACTTGCATGTGGTGGCGTGGGGCGGCCCGAAACCTTCACCGTCCTGTCCGCACTCGCCGCCGTCACCGGACGGCTCGGCCTGACGGGCACCATCAACTCCAGGTTCAACGAGCCCTGTGCGGTGGCCCGCAGATGCTGCGCCTCGAACACGAGCGCCGGGTCGGTTCGAGGTGGTATCAGCCGAACTCCTGCACAAACCCCTGGTTTTCAGCACTATCAGACGCGCTTACCACGCATTGATCACTGCGGCAACCTCTCTTTTTCCCGGCGTGGCTGGTTATGATCTGCATCCCTCACGTTTCACCGAAGCCGGACCAGCCGTTCCCCTCCCCGTCCCGGGCTTGCGCGGGGCCGTGCTGTCGGCCTGTCCCCGCTCTCCCCGCCCTCGAGGACCGATGTCTCCCATAGAACCCGAAGGCCCGCGAGGCCCATCGAGAATGCGTCGACGGCGTACCGTGCGCCTGCGTACCCTGCTCATTTGGCTGGCGGTGGTCCCCACCGTGGCGATGGGTGTCCAAGTTGTCGTGACCGCGGACCGGTTGCTGGAGCAGTCGGAGCAGCTGCGCCGCGATGTGGCGACCGGTGAGCGGATCGGCGTACCCCTGTACAAGCTCATGGCCGAGATGCAGGCCGAGCGGGCGACGACGGCCGCACGGTGGGCAGGGTCTTCCGTGACCGAGAAGGACCTGCGGCACCGGCGCACGGCAACGGACCTCGCCGCGGCCGAATTCCGCCGGTCGTCCGCCACCGCCGCGGCGGGATCGGAGCAGGCGGACCGTCGCCTCCTGGAGGTGACGGAGGGCCTCGACGACCTGGGGACCTACCGGGAGCGCGCGGACGCCCGCAGCGGCAGCGCCGACAGCACGATCGCCTTCTACACCGGCATGATCAGCCAGATGATCCGGTTCTACCAGGACGAGTTCAGCGACCTCGAGGACGGCGAGCTCGCCCAGGAGAGCCGCGTGGTCGTCGCCATGTTCTCGGCGTCGGAGATCCTGGCGCAGGAGGACACGATCCTCGCGCAGGCCGGACCGTCCAGGGAGCTGACCAGCTCCCGGTTCACCGACTTCGTCAACGCCGTCGGAGCCCACCGCTACCTGTACGACATATGGATCGTGCCGCATCTGTCCGATGCGGCGGGCGAGCTCTATGCGCAGATCAGCGGCTCGGACGAGTGGCAGACCAAGAGCCGCATCGAGCACGCGGTCGTGTCCGAGCACGCGGACATCGGCACGCGTGTGAAGCTCCCCAGGGAGGTCAACGGCTGGCGGGCCGCACATGAGAAGTGGGCGGCGCAGTGGGGCACGCTGAACGCCGACCGGGCGCGCGCACTGCTCGCAGGGGCTGACGCCAAGGCGGCAGAGATCGAGGCGGAGGTCGCCTGGCTGGTCGCGGGAAGCAGCGGGGCACTGCTGGTCGTCACAGGTGTCGTCGTGTTCACCACGCGCACGGTGTTCCGCCGCCTGCGCGGTCTGTACGAGCGCACGCTGACCATCGCCGAGGAGACGCTGCCGGATGTCGTGGCCCGGCTGCAGCGTGGTGAGCCCGTCGATGCCGACACACTGCCCAGGACGACCGGGGCCCAGGACGAGGTGGGACGAATCAGGGACGCGTTCGCCCGCGTCGTCGCCGTATCCGTCGACGGGCACCGGCAGCTCGCGGACGAACGTCACGGTTTCGGACTGTTTGCCGCGGGCATCGCCTCACGCACCGGAAACCTCGTCAGCCGCCAGTTGAGCCTCACCGAGGAGCTCCAGGACTCCTTCGGCCACGACCCAGAGCTCCTCACGCAGTTGATGCGTTCCGACCAGTTGACGGTGGGCATGCGGCGGCAGGTCGAGAACCTGCTCATCCTGGCGGGCGGTGAGATCCCTGACCCGCACACCGAGCCCATGCGCGTCGCCGACCTGCTGCGCGAGGCCGCCGCGGAGGTCGAGGAGTTCCGGCGGATCGAGCGGCAGGCCCTGGACGAGATCAGCGTGGAACCGCGCGTGATCAGCCAGATCAGCCACCTCCTGGCAGAGCTGCTGGACAACGCCACCCGGTTCTCGCCGCCGAGGTCGAAGGTCGTCATCCGGGCCGAGCTGGTGGCGGACGGGCTGTCGCTCGAGATCGAGGACCGTGGTCCGCGCGTGACCCCCGCGAGCTACGAGGAGATGAACGGACGGCTGCACTCGGCCCCGCCGTACGCCGTGCTGGCCGAGAACGCGCACCGGCTGGGTCTCTTCGTGGTCGGCCACCTCGCCGAGCAGCTCCGGGCCAGGGTCATGCTGCGCAGGTCGGTGTACGGCGGGACGTCGGCGGTAGTGATCATCCCCAAGGAACTGCTCGTGCCGACCGAGCAGGAACAGCCGCACGAGTCGGCGCCGCCCGTCCCCGCACCGCGCCGCATCGATGAACGCAAGCCCGAGCTGGTCCTGCATTCGCGGTCCGGGCTGCCGAGCCGTCGGACGCATGAGCGGTCGCAGCAGAGCGGGCTCCCGGTCCGGCCCGTGGCAACGGACGGCGACTCCCGGCCGCCGCTGCCCGAGCGCGTCCCGCAGACCCATATCGCCGAGCAACTCCGCGTGCCACGCGCACCGGAACCAGTGGTCGGCCAGAGCGAGGCGACACCTGAAGAGGTGGCCGACGCCTGGGCGGACTACGAACACGGAACCCAGACAGTGGAACAAGAGCTCCGACAGGATCAGCCATGACGACGGCATCGAACGACATGATCTTCAGCATCCTGGACAACAACCTGAGCAGGATCGCCGGCATCCAAGGAGCCGTGCTCCTGTCCAACGACGGGATCAAGCTCAGCGCCTACCTGCTGGAACGGCCCCAGGCGGAGCGCATCGCCGCGGCGTCCTCCGGAATCGCGGCCACGATGAAGGCGATATCCCGGGAGGTCGGCGGTGGCCGGGTGATCCGCCAGCTGGTCGAGATGGACGACAGGTATCTCTGCATCGTCGGATGCGGGGAGGGCAGCACGCTCATCGTCGTGACCTCCCGCAAGGCACGGCTGGGGGAGCTGGGCGGCGAGGCGGTGCGGACCGCGCAGGCGCTCGGTGAGTGGCTGGGCACCCCTGAGCGCACCCAGGCGCCCACGTCGTAATGCCGGACGATCCGCAGCACCGAGGCCGCCGCCGGACGCGGCTGTACGCCCTGACCGATGGCCGTACTGCCGCTCCGCACACCGTCCTGACCATGGACACCACGATCACGGCGGCGGTCGCCGCGGACACCCACGGTGGCCTGCCCACCGAGTGGCAGGCCATCCTCGCCATGTGCCCGGCGCCGGACGGACGGGCGGTCGCCGAGATCGCGGCCCGGATGCACATGCGCCTCACTCCGATGACGGTCCTTCTCGGCGAACTCGCGGACCGCGGGCTGATCCACCACCGGCCGCCCCTGGCGGAGGCCGAGACCACCAATGTCCACCTGCTCATGAGAATCAGGGACAGCCTTGCCCGGATATGACTCCCCTGCCCAGGAAGCGGCCCCCGTCAAGATCCTGATCGCCGGGGGATTCGGCGTCGGCAAGACGACGCTGGTCGAGGCGGTCTCCGAGATCGAGCCGCTGCGTACGGAGGAACGGCTGACGGCCGCGGGTGTCGGCGTCGACGACCTCGACGGCATCGAGTCCAAGACGGTGACCACCGTCGCGATGGACTTCGGCCGTATCACTCTCACCGACGCCGGAGTCGTTCTCTACCTGTTCGGTACGCCGGGCCAGGAGCGCTTCTGGTTCATGTGGGACGACCTCTTGAACGGGGCCCTCGGCGCGATCGTGCTGGTCGACACCCGACGCCTGGACCGCAGTTTCGCGGCCGTCGACTTCTTCGAGAACCGCGGGCTTCCGTTCGTGGTCGGCGCGAACTGCTTCAACGGCGAGCAGCCGTACACGGCCGAGGAGATCAGGGCGGCGCTGCATCTGGGTGACCCGAACACGCCCATCCTGATGCTCGACGCCCGCTCCCGTGAGGACGTCCGGGACGCACTGCTCTCGCTCCTCGACGTTCTCATCGCAAGGGCAGACACCGCTGCGCCTGCGTGAGGAGCAGGAGCCGGCCGGTCACGAGGTGGCCGGGAAGGCGCCTGAAGAAGCCGGGGCTCCGGGGCTACTCGCGGATCTCCTGCGTGCAGCACTTCGCGCCGCCGCCGGCCTTGCGGAACTCGGAGAGGTCCACGGGCACGGGGACGTATCCGCGCTCGGCAACGCTTTCGATGAGGCCCTTCGCCTCCTCGGCGATCACCACATGGTGTCCGTCGGACACGGAGTTGAGCCCGAAGGCGAGCGCGTCTTCCCGCGTGGAGATGACGGCATCCGGGAAGAGCGTGCCCAGCACCTTCTGGCTGCCTTCCGAGAAAGCTCCCGGATAGTAGGCGATGTTGCTGTCGTCCAGTGCGAAGAGTGCTGTGTCCAGGTGATAGAAATGCGGGTCGACAAGGCGAAGGCTCACGGTGGGCGTCCCGAAGAATTCCTGAGCCTCTTGATGAGCCGCGGGGAGTGTACGGAACCCGGTGCCGGCCAGGATGTAGCCGCCGACCGGGGTGAAGTCCCCTTCCCCTTCGCACGTGTGGGACGGTACGCGCACCTCGAACCCGGCCCCC
The DNA here is from genome assembly GCF_053611045.1 of Streptomyces sp. NPDC054841. Classification (NCBI taxonomy): domain Bacteria; kingdom Bacillati; phylum Actinomycetota; class Actinomycetes; order Kitasatosporales; family Streptomycetaceae; genus Streptomyces; species Streptomyces sp. NPDC054841. The sequence continues at coordinate 5,233 of NZ_JBSGZO010000314.1, forward strand.
TCGAACCAGGCCCGGTAGTGGTCGGCCTCCGGCCGCCGCTCCGCCGCGTGGAAAACGGCGCCGAACACCTTGCCGTCGAGAACGAGCGCCGAATTGGCCGCGAACACCATGTCGGGGAGTTCGGCGACCGGCTCCACGGTCTCCACCGAATGACCGAGCGAGCGGTACAAGGACACGAGCCCGTCCCACTGCTTTCGGGCCAGGGAAGAGTCGACCGGTTCCTCTGACGTCATCCAGGGGTTGATGGCGTATCGGACATCAAAGTGTTCCGGCGGGCAGACGAGATAGCGGCGGACCCTCGCTGTGCGGATCGACGGCATCCTCAGCTTTCCTTCCACGCGATTGCGGTGCGCCGACAACGCTAGGGAATGGCGACTCACAGCGACAAGACGAAAGAGTTTCGTCCACTCACAACAATGTTGCGGATACGCGCCGTGGAACCACCACTTGTTAACCTCGCGGCGCGCTCGCCGGGCCGGTCGGGCCGAGACCCGTGAGATGGGCTCGGGCGTACGTGCGGAAGGCCGCCACGAGGCCGTTGCGGTCGCGGTCGCGGGTCGCCAGCACGACGTGGCTGGGCTCGACGCCCTCAAGCGGGACCGTCGTGAGGTCGGGACGCAGGGTGTGGGTGTGGACGTGGGCGGAGACGGCGACGGCCTGCCCGGCGGCGATGAGTTCGAACTTGTCCTCGACGCTCTCGACGAGGGGGCCGCCGGGTGCCGGACGTCCGTCGGGCCGGGGGTCGATGCGCCAGAAGGCGTTCACGAGCGGGTCGGACCGCCGCAGCCGGGGCAGGGGTTCGTCGGTGATGTCGTCCAGGGTGACCGATTCCTTGCCGGCCAGCCGGTGGTCCCGCGCCACCACCAGCACCCGGGGCTCGTCGTAGAGGGCTCTCACGTCCAGGCCGTCGGTCGGAAACGGCAGCCGGGCGACCACGGCGTCCACGCGGTGGTCCAGCAGCGCCGGGCGCGGTTCGTCCCAGGCCAGATGCAGGGTTCGTACCTCGGCGTCGGGGTGCCGCCGGCGTAGCTCGCGCACGACCGGGGTGATGATGAGGCCTGCCGTGTGGCCGATGGTGATGCGGCCGGGCTCGGCGGCGGCCCGGGTGCGCGCCGCGGCCTGGTCGGCGGAGCGCAGCAACGCCGTGGCGAGCGGCAGGAAGACCTCGCCGGCCTCCGTGAGGTGGTTGCCGTGGGGCGTGCGCTCGAAAAGACGGGTGCCCAGTTGCTGCTCGAGGCGGTGGATCTGCCGGCTCAGGGACGGCTGGGTGGTGTGGAGGGCTTCGGCGGCGCGGCCGAAATGCCGGTACTCGGCCACGACGGTGAAGCACCACACAAGCCGCAGATCGAAGATCGTCGGAGGTGGTGGCGAGCCGGGCACCGCTCCAGCGTAGCTCCCGCGCGGCCCGTCAACGCCGCCGTGACCGCCGTGAGCAGGGCGATACGCGCGGCGTATCCTTACGAAACATTCAATGGACCTGCCGTGCCCTGTCGCCGCAGAGTGGGATCACCGGCCGGGCGCCGTCCGAGCGCCCCATCGGGCCGGTTCTTGATTCCTCCGTCCAAGGAGTGCACCGCCATGCGTGTGTTCGTCACCGGCGCGTCCGGGTTCATCGGCTCCGCTCTCGTGCCCGATCTCATCGCCGCCGGGCATCAGGTCGTCGGGCTCGCTCGCTCGGATGCCGCGGCGGCTGCCGTGACCGCCGCCGGCGCCGCGGTGCGCCGCGGCACGGTGGAGGACCTCGACGGCCTGCGCGCCGGCGCCGCCGAGTCCGAGGGAGTCATCCACCTGGCGTTCAACCACGACTTCACGCAGCACGAGGCCGCGGCGCGCGCCGAGCTGCGCGCCGTCGAAACGTTCGGCGCTGCCCTTGAGGGTTCGGACCGGCCGCTGGTCATCGCCACCGGGGGGCCGGTGGGGAGTGAGCAGGACGCGCCGCCCGCCTCGGCGAGTCCCCGGAACCCCGGCGCCCGGGCAGCGCTCGCACTCGCGGAGCGCGGCGTGCGCTCGTCCGTCGTGCGGCTCGCGCCGACGGTCCACGACCGGAGCAAGAGCGGCCTCGTCGGACAGCTGGTCGGCATCGCCCGAGAGAAGGGAGTCTCGGGCTACCTCGGCGACGGGTCCAACCGCTGGCCCTCGGTACACCGGCTCGATGCCGCGCACTTGTTCCGCCTGGCGGTGGAGAAGGCACCGGCGGGATCGGTGCTGCACGGGGTCGGCGAGGAGGGTGTGACCATCCGCGCCGTCGCCGAGGTCATCGGCCGCCACGCGAACGTGCCGGTGACCGCCGTCACCGCCGAGGACGCGGGCACCCACTTCGGTTTCCTGGCCCGCATCCTCGGGCTCGACATGCCGGCCTCGAACACGCTGACCCGCGAACTACTGGGCTGGCAGCCGAGCCACGCCGGGCTCCTCGACGACCTCGACAACGGCCACCACTTCGACGGTTGATCCTCAGGCCGGGTCGGGCGCTCGTTCTCAGGCCAGGTCGGGCGCCAGGCGGCCCGATCCGGCCTCGGGGCTGCCCGGCAGGAGGTGCGAGAGCACGAAGAAGCTGTTGGTGGCCTTCACGAAGGACTCCGCACGGATCCGCTCCAGGACGTCTTCGAAGTGGGCGACATCGCGGGCCCTGATGTGCAGGAGCGCGTCGGCCTTCCCCGTGACGGTCACGGCCGACTGGATCTCCGGGTGGTTGCGGACCACCTCCGCCAGCCGCCTGGGCGGTGCGGCGCCGTCGCAGAAGACCTGCACATACGCCTCGGTCTGCCAGCCCAGCGCAGCGGGCTTCACCACTGTGGTGAAGCCAGTGATCACTTCCTGCTCCCGCAGCCTGTCCACCCGGCGTTTCACGGCGGGCGCCGAGAGGCCGATCGCCTTCCCGATCTCCCGCAGGCTGGCGCGTGCGTCGGCCATCAGCATCGCGACGATCTTGCGGTCGAGTTCATCCAGGTCGGGTGCGCGCCGGGACATGGGCCATCTCTCTTCTCGGGCTGCGGGCGTGTGCCGAGCGCCCCCGCGCGGCTGGGGTTCCCCACTTTGTGCGGGGCGGCGCAGCGCAGCATCTCATCACCGGGCGCCGCGCCGGCAATCGGAGTTTCCCTCCCGGGAGCAATCACGAAGCGCGGTGTGTCGGGCGGCCGGCCCGGCCCCTTACGGGTTCATCGACGGCTCCGACATCTGGAGGCCGGGCAGCAGCCAGTCCTGGAACGGGGCCAGAACGCCAAGGACCAGCAGGGTCAGACCGACCGCCCACGTGAGCAGCGGGCCGTGTCGCCACAGTTTCTCCAGGAAGACGACCGCCGCCAGGCCGGCCATGGCTGCCACATTCATCACGCCGAGCGGTACGAGGACGATCATCAGGCCCCAGGAGCAGCCCACGCAGTAGAGCCCGTGGTGCGCGCCCACGCGCAGGTCGCGGGCCCACGGCCGGAACTGCGCGTACCGCATCAGGTCCGACAGCGGGTTGCGGCAGTGCAGCAGACAGTCGCGCTTCAGCGGCCCGAACTGGTACAGCCCCGCGAGCAGGAACGCAGCCGCGCCGAGCCGGCGGGCTGCCTCGGGGTCCTCGTCCACCAGCCGCCCGGCTGCTGCGAGGACTCCGTAGGCGAGCAGACCGAATGCCGTCCAGGCGAGCAGGTAGCCCCCGGCGAACTGGGCGATACGCACGGCACGGACCGCACCGGCCGACTGCCGCCCGATCGCACGAGCCCAGGTGATGGCCACCGGCGCCAACGAGGGGAACATCATCGCCACCATCATGGTCACCCACAGCAGCAGGAAGAGCGGCAGCGCGAGAACCGTCGTTCCCGGCTCCATGACCATGTCGCCGGACCGGTCAGCGGTGAGCACCCAGGCCGGTGCTGCGCTCACGGACATCAGGATCCATGCAACGCCCAGTTCACGCCGCGGCAGAAGGATTCCCGGCCGTACCGGCTCGGGGACGGCGATGCGTATGTGCAGCATGGCGCTCCTCCCAGGGGCCCGCCCTGCTCGGAAGCAGGCCCGACCCCCTCACGACCCGCAGCAGCTTCGCGCATCGGGTTCGGACCGGTCGTCGTACTCGTCGTGGCGGCGCCACCAGATGCCGGCCTCGTTGCGCCCGCGTGGCGCGCGGTCGAGCCACTGATACATGCCCCAGAGGCCGTCCAGACCGCGTGCGTACGCCGAGTAGGTGTGGTGGACGACGCCGTCATCGAGTGCGAAGGCGCACATCCCCGGCATCTCGCGCGTGTACGTCGCGGCGTCCGTTCCGAGCGCGGCGGCGATGTCGCCGACCGGGCTGTCGTCGGCCTCCAGCACCGGCGTCACGTCCATCGGCCGGAAGTTGTACTCGACGGCTCCGGAGCGCTGCTGCTCCTCGGTGATCGAGGTGCCGAAGTCGTAGTTGAAGTCACTGCCGAACGACGACGCCCAGGGGAAGCTCCAGCCCATACGCCGCTTGTACGCCTGGAGTTTCGCGAGCGGAGCCCGCGACACCGCACAGAGCGTGACGTCATGATGGGCGAGGTGGACGACGGAGCCGTCGTAGCCGTCCGCGATCGCCGAGCAGGACGGACACCCCGCCTCGAACTCGGGCCCGAACATGAAGTGGTAGATGAGGAGCTGCGAGCGTCCTTGGAACAGATCGGCGAGGGATGCCGCGCCCTCGTCGGTCTCGAAGCGGTACTCCTTGTCGATGCGGACCCAGGGCAGCTCCTGCCGTCGGCGCGCCAGTTCGTCGCTGCGCCGCGTCAGCGCCTTTTCGGCATCGAGCAGCTCCCGCCGGGCCGCAAGCCACTCTTCACGTGTTCCGGTCCTGTGATCGGTCATTGTTTCTCTCCTCCCGCTCCGCTGCCTCGGCCACGCGCTTGATGTTCGCCAGCCGCCGGTCCCAGTCGGCCGCGAGCGCGGACATCCACCGCGCCGTCGCGTTCAGCGCTGCGGGCCGCACCGCGTACCGCACCTCGCGTCCGACCCGGCCGCCGGAAACCAGACCGGCGGCGTCCAGGACGGCGAGGTGCTTGACCACTGCCTGCCGTGAGACGGGAAGTCGTGCGGCGAGTGTCGTCGCCGTGGCCT
>NZ_JBSGZO010000315.1:0-10242 GCF_053611045.1 Streptomyces sp. NPDC054841
GTTCGGGAAGGGGCGGGGAGGGGAAAGGGCCCGCCGCAGGCGCCCAACGGCCCGGCTCCGGTCGGCATCGCGGCGCGCCCCGGGCCGATGGGCGGGGCCGCGGGCCCGGGCCCGTTATGTTGTGGCGCATGGCGACGTCCGTGACGAACCCGCTGCCCAACTCCCGCACCGAACCCGACGGTTCACCCATCGTGCGCGTCCTCAGCTACAACATCCGCTCGATGCGTGACGACGAGGACGCGCTCGCAAGAGTGATCCGCGCATGCCGGCCCGACCTCGTCTTCGTACAGGAGGCGCCGCGCTTCTTCAGATGGCGCAAGCACGCGGCGCGCCTCGCCGCCAAGAGCGAGCTGGTGATGCTGAGCGGCGGAGCCACCGCCTCGGGGCCGCTGCTGCTGTGCTCGCTGCGGGCGACCCTGGAGCGTACCGAGGACGTGCTGCTGCCGCTGACGCCCGGACTGCACCGGCGGGGCTTCGCGACCGCGGTCGTCCGGATCGGCGGCGCCCGGATCGGCCTGCTCAGCTGCCATCTGAGCCTCCGGAGCGACGAGCGCTACGCCCAGGCGGGGATGTTGCTCGACCGGCTTGAGGGGATGGACGTGCCGTACGCCGTCGCCGCGGGCGACATCAACGACCGGCCGGACGGCCGCAGCTTCCGACGGCTCGCGGCCGGGCTCCAGGACTGCTGGGCGGTCAGCCCATGGGGCGCCGAGTACACCTCGCCCCCCGGCGACCCGCAGCAGCGGATCGACGCGATCTTCGCCACCAAGGGGGTCGAGGTCCTCGGCTGCGGCGTGCCGCTCGGGCTCCCGGGCATCAGTGAGGCCGACCTGAAGGCGGCCACGGACCATCTTCCGGTCCTGGCCGCGCTCAGGTTCCCCATGGCCGCCGCCCGGGCCGCGGGCGCCGGAGCGCCCTGACGCCGGGCGACCCCCGCCCGGGCGGTGCGCGAAGGCCACGGTGAGGGCGACGGAGACCGTCAGACGACCGCGCCGCGGCCCGGATCGTCGTCGTCCTCGTCGTCCCCGTGGGACATCCGGGCCACCAGTGTGAAGAAGCCGCCCAGGAAGCCACCGACGCCGAGCGTGGTGAGCCACCACGTCATGTCCCACTGGAGGAGCACGGCGAGCAGCAGCAGCACCGGGCCGCCGATCACCGCGAGCCAGGCGAACTTCGCGGTCGTGTCGGCCTCCGGCAGTGGCGGCGGCTCGGGCGGCACGAAATGTCCCTCGTCGGTCTCGTCGAGATCGTCGTCGCCAGCCTCGGCGACCTCGTAGTCGCGCGGGCCGCCACCTCGGCCGACGCCCGGCGCGAACACGATCGAGCTGCCCAGCGGCTTGTCCGGCGCAGGGCCCTCTTCCTCGTCGTCCTCGTCCTCGGACGCGCCATTCCTGACGGACTTCTCCAGGCCCGCGAGGTCCTCCACCGACTTGAACGGCTTCGCCCCCGGCGGGTCGGAAGGCTCGTCCCCGTACCCCGCGACGATCGCCGCCCAGGCGGCTTCCTCGTCGATGGGCTGCGGCTCCTGGTCCCGGTCCCGGTCCGCGTCGTGCTGCTCAGCCACCGGTGGTGCTCCCCTTCTTCCCGACACTCGGAGCGAGCCGGCCGATGAATGCGTGGCTCTCCTCGAAAATCCGCTCCGCGTCGTGGTCCAACGTCGCAACGTGGTAGCTCTGTTCCAGCAGGATCTCCTGGACGTCCCTCGACGAGACCCGGCTGAGGATCCGGGCCGAGTCGGCGGGCGGGACCACGTGGTCCTGCGGGCTGTGCAGCAGCAGGAGCGGCTGGGTCACCTGCGGCAGCTCGCCGTCGACGAGCCGGAAGAAGTTCCGCAGGGAGTTCGCGGCGTGCAGCGGCACCCGGTCGTAGCCGACCTCCACGGCGCCTTCCTTGGCGATGTCGTTGGTGACCCCCTTCGTCGTACGGACGAAGTGGCGGGCCACCGGGAGGGCGTGCGCCGCGAGACCGTGCACCTTGATCCCCGGGTTGACCAGGACGATGCCCTGCACCGCGTCGCCCTGCTTGGCCGCGAGCCGCAGCGTGAGCGCGCCACCCATGGAGAGCCCGAAGACGAAGACCTGGCTGCACTGCTCCTTCAGCGCCCGCAGCTCCCGGTCCACCTCCGCGTACCAGTCCTGCCAGCCGGTCAGCGCCATGTCCTGCCAGCGGGTGCCGTGGCCGGGCAGCAGCGGAAGCGACACGGTCAGACCGCGCTCCGCCAGATACTCCGCCCAGGGGCGCAGCGGCTGGGGGGAACCGGTGAATCCGTGACAGAGAAGGACGCCGACCTCACCACCGTCGTGGCGGTACGGCTCGGCTCCGGGAAGGACCGGCACCGGGGTCTCCTGTTCGTGAGGAAGAGGTACGTGAGAAAGGGACTCGTGAGGAAGGGACTCGTGAGGAGGAGAGAGGAAGCGAGGAGAGAGGAAGCGAGGAGGAAGAGACTCGATACGAAGGTGCCTTCACCGTACGCGACCGGACCGACACCGACCAGGGCCGACGGCCACCCAGCAGGGACCCGGGGGAGAGAGTGCAGGCCCCGCACGGGTTAAGGTCTTTTCGACGGACACCAGGAAGGCACTCGAGTTGATCTACGGCGCAATGAAGTTCTCCATCGGAGGGTCACTGAAGCTCGCCTTCAGGCCGTGGGTGGAGGGCCTCGAGAACATTCCCGCCGAGGGGCCGGCGATCCTCGCGAGCAACCACCTGTCCTTCTCGGACTCCTTCTTCCTGCCCGCGGTCCTGGACCGCAAGGTCACCTTCATCGCCAAGGCCGAGTACTTCACCTCGCCCGGTGTGAAGGGGAAGCTCACGGCCGCCTTCTTCAAGGGCGTGGGCCAGCTGCCGGTGGACCGGTCCGGTGCGCGTGGCGCGGGCGAGGCGGCCATCAAGAGCGGCATAGGGGTCATCGAGCGCGGTGAGCTCTTCGGTATCTACCCGGAGGGCACCCGCTCGCCCGACGGCCGGCTCTACCGCGGCAAGCCGGGCGGCCTCGCCCGCGTGGCGCTCGCGACGGGCGCCCCCGTCATCCCGGTCGCGATGATCGACACCGAGAAGATCCAGCCGCCCGGCAAGGTCATTCCCAAGCTGATGCGCCCGGGGATCCGGATCGGCAAGCCCCTCGACTTCAGCCGCTACCACGGCATGGAGCACGACCGCTTCATCCTGCGCTCGGTGACCGACGAGGTCATGTACGAGATCATGAAGCTCTCCGGGCAGGAGTACGTCGACATCTACGCGACCGCGGCCAAGCGTCAGATCGCGGATGCGGAGAAGGCGGCCAGGGACGCCGCGAAGGAAGCCGCGAAGGAAGCCGCCAGGGAAGCGGAGAAGGAAGCCGCCAGGGAAGCGGAGAAGGCCGACAAGGCCCGGAGAGCAGAACAGGACGGCGCTCAGTAGCGTCGCCCTTCCGGGGCGGGACAGGGTGGGGGGAACATGGCCAAGCGCGAGCGTGTCGTGCGCATGTCGGTCGAGCTGCCACTGTGGCGTGCGCTGACCGCGTACCGCGTTCTGACGATGATCTACGCGGTACTGCTCTTCGTCTTCGCGCGGGACAAGTTCGAGCAGCCCTGGGTGGCCATCGGCTTCCTCGCCGTGATGGTCGTCTGGACCCTCGCGACGATCCCCAGGGTGGCGAACGCGGCGGCCTGCACGAAGAGCTTCCTCGTCGCCGATCTCACCATCGCCCTCACCGGCATCCTGCTCACCCCGTACGCCGACGACCAGGCGCAACTGGTGGACGGCCCGACCCTGCCCACGATCTGGACCGCGGGATCGGTCCTCGCGTTCGCCATCAAGGGCGGCTGGCGCTGGGCGGGCTTCGCGTCCTCCCTGGTCGCCGTCGCCAACATCATCGAACGCGGCGAGCCCAGCCGGGACACCTTCCACAACGTCCTGCTGGTGTGGGTCGCCTCCATCGCGATCGGCTACGTCGTCGAGGTCGCCCGCGCCTCCGAGCGCACCCTCGCCCGTGCCCTGGAGATCGAGGCGGCCACCCGCGAGCGGGAGCGGCTGGCCCGCGACATCCACGACAGCGTGCTTCAGGTGCTGGCGATGGTGCAGCGGCGCGGCACCGCGCTCGGTGGCGAGGCGGCGGAGCTGGGCCGCATGGCGGGCGAGCAGGAGGTGGCCCTGCGCACTCTGGTCGCCGGCGGCCTGGTGCCCACCTCGCGGGTCTCCGAGGACGAGACGCAGGGCGCGGTCGTGCGGATCGTGGACGAACCCGACGGCGACGAGGGGGCGGTGGACGACGCGGGCCCGCGCGATCTGAGCAGACTGCTGGCGCCGCACGCCGGATGCAGGGTCACCCTGTCCGAGCCGGGCGCCCCGGTGCTGCTGGAGGCGACCGTTGCGAAGGAGCTCGCGGCGGCTGTCAGTGCCGCCCTGGACAATGTCCGCAGACATGCCGGTGACCGCGCTCAGGCGTGGATCCTGGTCGAGGACTGGCCGGACCAGGTCATCGTGACGGTCCGGGACGACGGGCCGGGCATCCCGGAGGGGCGGCTCGCCCAGGCGGAGGGGGAGGGGCGGCTCGGCGTCGCCCTCTCGATCCGCGGCCGGCTGCGGGACATCGGGGGCACGGCCGAGCTGATCTCGGTGCCGGGGCAGGGTACGGAAGTCGAGTTGAAGGTCCCACGGGGGAAGGCAGGACGATGACGGAGACGACGGAGCAGCAGCCGGTCCGGGTCATGGTGGTCGACGACCACCCGATGTGGCGGGACGCGGTCGCGCGCGACCTGGCCGCATCCGGCTGTGACGTGGTGGCGACGGCGGGGGACGGCCCGCAGGCGGTGCGCCGCGCGAAGGCCGTCGGACCCGACGTCCTCGTCCTCGACCTGAATCTGCCCGGGATGCCCGGCGTCCAGGTCTGCAAGGAGCTCGTCGGGGCGAACCCGGCCCTGCGGGTCCTGGTGCTCTCCGCGAGCGGCGAGCACGCCGACGTCCTGGAGGCGGTGAAGTCGGGAGCGACCGGCTATCTGCTGAAGTCGGCCAGTACGGAGGAGCTGATCGACGCCGTGCGGCGGACCGCCGTGGGCGACCCGGTCTTCACCCCCGGCCTGGCCGGTCTGGTCCTCGGGGAGTACCGGCGGCTGGCCACCGACCCCGCGCCGTCCGCCGGGTCCGACGAGCCGAAGGCGCCGCAGCTCACCGAGCGGGAGACCGAGGTGCTGCGGCTGGTCGCCAAGGGGCTCTCGTACAAGCAGATCGCCGAGCGGCTCGTCATCTCCCACCGCACCGTGCAGAACCACGTGCAGAACACACTGGGCAAGCTCCAGCTCCACAACCGCGTGGAGCTCGTGCGGTACGCGATAGAACGCGGCCTCGACGACGCCTGACACTCGTAGGAGTGAATCTCCGGGCGTCAACAGGCGCCCGCCGCACCGGAATTCACCTTTCGTACCGTCCCGGAGTGACCTGGGTCACTACTAGCGTGGCTCCCATATGTCACCACCGACGGCGAAGGGACCTTCCATGCGGGTCGGAGTACTGACCGGGGGCGGCGACTGCCCCGGCCTCAACGCGGTCATCCGCGGCATCGTCCGCAAGGGCGTGCAGGAGTACGGATACGAGTTCATCGGCTACCGGGACGGCTGGCGCGGCCCGCTCGAGGGCGACACCATGCGCCTGGACATCCCCGCCGTGCGCGGCATCCTGCCGCGGGGCGGCACCATCCTCGGCTCCTCGCGGACCAATCCCCTCAAGCAAGAGGACGGTATCCGCCGGATCAAGGAGAACCTCGCCAAGCACGAGGTCGAGGCGCTGATCGCGATCGGCGGCGAGGACACGCTCGGGGTCGCGGCCCGGCTCTCCGGCGAGTACGGCATCAACTGCGTAGGTGTGCCGAAGACCATCGACAACGATCTGTCCGCCACGGACTACACCTTCGGTTTCGACACCGCCGTGGGCATCGCGACGGAGGCCATCGACCGTCTCCACACCACCGCCGAGTCGCACATGCGGGTCCTGGTCGTGGAGGTGATGGGCCGTCATGCCGGCTGGATCGCGCTGCACTCGGGGCTGGCCGGCGGGGCGAACGTCATCCTCATCCCGGAGCAGCGCTTCGACGTGGACCAGGTGTGCGCCTGGGTCACGTCCCGCTTCCGTGCCTCGTACGCGCCGATCGTCGTGGTCGCGGAGGGCGCGATGCCCAAGGACGGCGACATGGTCCTCAAGGACGGGACGCTCGACTCGTTCGGACACGTGCGGCTCTCGGGCGTCGGTGAATGGCTGGCCAAGGAGATCGAGAAGCGCACCGGCAAGGAGGCCAGGACGACGGTCCTCGGCCATGTCCAGCGCGGCGGCACACCCAGCGCCTTCGACCGCTGGCTGGCCACCCGCTTCGGTCTCCACGCGATCGACGCGGTACGTGACGGCGACTACGGGAAGATGGTCGCCCTGCGCGGCACGGACATCGTCCGCGTACCGATCGCCGAGGCGACGTCCAGACTGAAGACCGTGAACCCGGCACTGTACGAGGAGGTCGGCGTCTTCTTCGGCTGAGGCCGGGGCTTTCCCACCCCGCTCCCCAGTCCCCCGGTCCCCCAGTCCCCCGGTCCCCCTGCGCCCTGCGGGCGTAGGGGGAACAGGCTGGGACGAAACCCCCGGCTACGCCGACGGTTCCCGCACCACGGCAGCGAGCAGCGACCGGACGATCTCCGGCCCACGCAGCGTCAGCACCGACTCCGGGTGGAACTGGATGCCGGCGAAACCCGGCCCACGCAGTGCGTGGACCTCGTCCGGCTCCGTACGGCTCACCTCGATCCCGGTCGCGGCCAGCTTTCCGGCCGTCATGTCGTCGCACACCGCCGTGAAGCTGTTGTAGAAGCCCACCGTCTCCTCCCGGCCGAACAGATCGATCCGCACCTGGGCGCCCTGGAAGGGGGTCTGCTTGCGGGCGATGTCCAGGCCCAGCTCCGCGGCGATCAGCTCATGACCGAGGCACACCCCGAGCAGGCCGCCCCGGTGACCGCGCACCAGCTCAGCGGTGAGCGAGCGCAGGAACCGCATCTTCGGGTCGGCCGCGTCCGAGGGATCGCCCGGCCCCGGGCCGAGGACCACGGGGCCTTCGTGGGCGAGCGCCGCTTCCCGTACGCCGGGCTCGTCATAGCGGCGCACCGTCACCTCCAGGCCCGCGCCCCGCAGCAGATGGGCCAGCATCGCGGTGAACGTGTCCTCGCCGTCGACGACCAGGGCGTGCCCGCCCGCCGTCTCGGGGAGGGACTGCATCTTCAGCCAGAACGGCGCCAGGTCGGCCCGCCGGGCGTCCAGCGCCGCCCGCACCCGCGGGTCGTCGGCCAGCCGCGGCCGTACCGTCCGGTCCTGAACCGGCCCGGCGACGACCCCCAGCGCGGCCAGTACCCCCGCCGCCTTGGCATGCGTCTCCGCCACCTCTGAGAGCGGGTCCGAATGGCGGACGAGCGTCGCGCCGACGGGGACGCGCAGGGCGCCCGTCGCCGAGATGTCCGCGGTGCGGATCAGGATCGGGGAGTCGAGGGTCTGCGCGCCGCCCGCGTCCCTGGCGATGAGTGCCAGGGCGCCCGCGTAGTAGCCGCGCCCGCCGGTTTCGTACCGTTCGATCACCCGGCACGCGTTCTGTACGGGTGATCCGGTGACCGTCGCCGCGAACATGGTCTCCCTGAGCACCTCGCGCACATCGAGCGAGGACCGCCCGCGCAACTCGTACTCGGTGTGCGCGAGATGGGCCATCTCCTTCAGCCGGGGCCCGATCACCACGCCGCCCATGTCGCCGACCGTGCACATCATCTTCAGCTCCTCGTCGACGACCATGGAGAGCTCGTCGGTCTCCTTGCGGTCGGCGAGGAAGTCCAGCAGATCCGCAGGTGTCGGCCCGTCGGCCGGATAGCGGTACGTACCGCTGATCGGGTTCATCACGACGGTTCCTCCCGACATCCGGACGTGCACCTCCGGGCTTGCCCCGACCAGCGTGCGCCCGCCCGTCTCCCGCCCCGGCCCTTGCGAGGAAGGCCCTTCGGGCCCTTCCTCGTCTCCGACATGGACGACGAACGTCCAGTACGCGCCCCGCTCGCCCGCGAGCAGCCGCCGGAAGAGGGCCAGGGCGTCGGCGCGGCCGAAGCCGGGAATCTCGCCGGTGAAGGTCCGCCGGATGACGAAGTTCGCGCCCTCGCCGCGCCCGATCTCGTCCTCGATGACCCGCCGGACGGTCTCCGCGTACTCCTCGTCGCCGATGTCGAAGGCGCCGCCCTCGACACGGACCTCGTGTGCGGGAAGGTGGTCGAGCGCCTCCGCCAGCGGAAGCTCGTACGACTCGTCGGCGACCAGGACGGACAGGGGCGTGCCGTCGTCCTGTACGCCGAAGCCGCGCTCCCTGAGCTGCCGGAACGGCACGAGCGCGAGTGAGGGGAGGTCGCCGGCCGGGATGTCCGCGAGCCGCTCGGCCTCGTGGACCCGGCCGATGAGCACTTCGACGGTGTCGTGGTCACGGCCAGGGGTGCGCCTGCGCAGCAGGGCGAAGGACGGGCAGCCGGCGGTGCCGGTGTCCAGCAGTCTGCTGATGATGTGCATCCGTGGAGTTCCTTCCGTAGCGGAGAGGAACGACCTGTGGACATGAGAAAGGCCGCCCCTCGGGCGGCCTTCGCGATCTGTGCGCGCGATGAGTCAGTGGGCCGCCGGTTGAGCGGTCCACCACCAGTTCTGGGTCGTCTGCGCGAACATGTCGCCGACCTTAGCGCATCCGCCCGCGTCATCGCGGCGCGTTCCACGAGGGAGCGTCCACCGTCGCGACCCACCGGGCGCTGTCTCATTCGTGCGGGGCGCCGTCTCATCCAGTGGGCGACGGCGGGGAGCGCTCCGGCGACCCCGTAATGTGGTGTTCGTGACCGTGAACGCTAAGACCACCGCAAGCGGTGGCAACACCTGGCGAAACCTGCCCGCGGCGCAGCAGCCCGAGTACCCCGATGCCGAGGCTCTGCGCGATGTGATCGCGGACCTCGAGTCGTATCCGCCGCTCGTCTTCGCGGGCGAGTGCGACCAGCTGCGCGCCCGGATGGGAGCCGTCGCCAAGGGCGAGGCGTTCCTGCTCCAGGGCGGCGACTGCGCCGAGGCCTTCGACGCCGTGTCCGCCGACCACATCCGTAACAAGCTCAAGACCCTGCTCCAGATGGGCGCGGTGCTCACGTACGCCGCCTCCGTGCCGGTCGTGAAGGTCGGCCGGATCGCCGGCCAGTACTCGAAGCCGCGCTCCAAGCCGACCGAGACCCGCGACGGAGTGACGCTCCCGACCTACCGCGGCGACTCCGTCAACGGCTTCGACTTCACCGAAGAGGCCCGGATCCCGGACCCGGAGCGGCTGAAGCGGATGTACAACGCGTCCTCCTCGACGCTCAACCTGGTGCGCGCCTTCACCACCGGTGGCTACGCCGACCTGCGCCAGGTGCACGCCTGGAACCAGGACTTCGTGAAGTCGTCCCCGTCCGGGCAGCGCTACGAGCAGCTCGCGCGCGAGATCGACAACGCGCTGAACTTCATGAAGGCCTGTGGCACCGACCCGGCCGAGTTCCGCACCGTGGAGTTCTTCTCCTCGCACGAGGCCCTGCTGCTGGACTACGAGTCGGCGCTGACCCGCGTCGACTCGCGTACGGGCGACCTGTACGACGTCTCGGGCCACATGGTCTGGATCGGCGAGCGCACCCGCCAGCTGGACGGCGCGCACATCGAGTTCGCGTCGAGGATCCGCAACCCGATCGGTGTGAAGCTCGGCCCGACGACCACGGTCGACGAGGCGCTGCAGTACATCGACAAGCTGGACCCGGACCGCGAGCCCGGCCGGCTGACCTTCATCGTCCGCATGGGCGCCGACAAGGTCCGGGACAAGCTCCCGGAGCTGGTCGAGAAGGTCACGGCGTCCGGTGCCACGGTCGCCTGGGTGACCGACCCGATGCACGGCAACACGTTCGAGGCGGCCTCCGGCCACAAGACGCGCCGTTTCGACGACGTGCTCGACGAGGTCAAGGGCTTCTTCGAGGTCCACAAGGCGCTGGGCACCCACCCGGGCGGCATCCACGTCGAGCTCACCGGTGACGATGTCACCGAGTGCGTGGGCGGTGGCGACGAGATCTTCGTCGACGATCTGCACCAGCGCTACGAGACGGCCTGTGACCCCCGGCTGAACCGCAGCCAGTCGCTCGACCTGGCGTTCCTGGTGGCGGAGATGTACCGCGACCAGTGATCGCTCAGCTGTGACGGTGGGGCGCGGATCCATGT